>JBCCXA010000014.1 GCA_039192515.1 Verrucomicrobiota bacterium
AAGTGAACAACACGTCAACCATATCCGCCTTAGATTGGCTGCCTACATTGTGTGGAATTGCAGGCGTAAACATCAACCCTAATGAGTTTCATGGAGAAGATATACTAGACATCTGGATGGGGAACGATCGTTCGCGCGTAAGTAACCAATACTGGGAACGTTCAATGAAACAAGTCGATGACGAGGGCGAATGGAGGCTGTATGTAAATGAGAAAAGACCAGGAGTTTTCAAGATAACCGGGCTATACAACTTAACAGCCGACTTATACGAGACCAAAGACCTCCAAAAAAATCCTCTTTATGCAGATAAAAAGGCCGAACTTCTAGCTGACTGGCAGGCTTGGGCAGCTACCTTACCAGTTACCTTGCCTTAACAAGTATGCAAGACCTGCACTAAATACTGATTCCCACAGTAGACCCCAAGGCCAAGTAAGCCTTGCTACTGTGGGATAATTTTAAGCATCTAGAAGCTTTCAAGCTTAACTTTAAGCTACTTCCTAGCTCTTAGCCATCGTAGCCGGGAGCAATGCCTTAATCAGATTATCCAGTCTCTTTTCATTGTGGCTCAAGCTTTTATGCATCTCGTTCAACTTCTATTACCTAATCCGCGTTAAAGATCCTCTGTGCTCATTTCTGTAAACTAACCCTTGTTCATTATTCGCTCTATGGTTAGCAGAGAATGCTCGCAGGCATCAGTATCTATTCAGAGCATGTTTGAATTCACTTCAATAACATTTAAATATCCATTTTTGTCACTGGGGTTATCGATAAGATTGAAGCATTCATAAATTATTCCGCCGGATTGATCCTCTGATGCCAACTCCAATCAAAGCCTAGTTGCTCTGTGCACTTTTCCGGATTTGATCCCCTGAAACTGACCCCGATCTAAGCAGTATGGTGCTCCGCGCAAATTTTTTATAGCTTTCCCGGTCAAGCCGCAAGATGACAATAAAATAAGCCGGAGATAACTCTAAGAGGTCTGAAAGCATAATAGCTTGGACCAGGCACTATCAATTATTCATTAGCAAATAAGCTAATCATATTTATGTATACACATACGGTTAATAAAGATTTGGATTAAATGTTTAATTTATTTGTGTTTCCACCCGATCTTATAAGAGGAAAGCAGTGATTATGAAAAAGAAGGAACCCATCAAAGTTAAAAAATCAGGGGAAATTCAGGATACGTTCCAGGCATATCTGAATGAGATTGGAAAGACCAAATTACTGACACGAGCTCAGGAAATTGAGCTGGCTGAAAAGATCAAGGCTGGCGACTCCAGAGCACGTCAGCATATGATCCAAGCAAACCTCAGACTTGTCGTTAAGTTGGCTCAGGACTATAAGAATTATGGACTACCCATGCTTGACCTGATTTCAGAAGGCAATTTGGGCCTTATACGTGCAGTTGAAAAATTTGATCCAGAAAAAGGTGCTAAATTCAGCACCTATGCCTCTTGGTGGATCAAGCAATCCATCAGACGAGCACTAGCCAATCAGAGTAAAACTATACGTTTGCCTGTTTATCTGAGTGATCGCGTTCAGAAAATGAGACGCATTGAGCATCAACTAACGGATGAACTGAGTAGGAATCCTACAGATTCTGAACTGGCTGCAGAGTTAGAAATGACTATAGCTCAGGTTGCTATGCTAAAAAGAGTGTCGCTCGAAACACTGTCGCTAGATGCGTCTGCCTTAAGTGATACGGAAGACTATACACTCGCAGAATGCCTTGGTGACGCCAACTCGGACGATCCCTCAGAGCAATTAGAAGAAATGAATATGCAGCAGGCTGCTATTGAAGCACTTGCAGAATTGGATCAGCGTGAGATACGCATTCTCTCACTTCGATTTGGTCTAGAGGGAGAAGATGTGCAAACTCTTTCGGAAATCGGCAAGTCTTTTAACGTAACCCGCGAGCGCATACGCCAATTACAGAACGGCGCTCTGCGCAAAGTGCGAAGAGCGATCCGAAGAATGGATTCCGAGTCCAAGCGCGTTGCTAAAAACTTACAAGCAAAAAAGAGTGCCGCTAAAAAAGAAACCCGGGGCATCCTAGAGAACAAACTACCTCGCGAAACCTCTTGTCTAGAAATTAAGAAGCCATTTCCAGATAAAACCGGAAGTTTACTGGCCTAGTCTTGTTATAATCTATTTCATCCATTGACGAAACGTCTACGATCTGGCTTCATGGAACATTTATGAAGACGATAGGGTTAGGACTTGTAGGATGTGGTGTTGTAGGAGGCGGATTGGTTAAGGCTTTGCGTAAGAATAGTGATTTGATCACCCAACGTTCCGGATTGGAATTGAACATCGCACGCGTTGCCGTGCGCGATATCAAAAAGGACCGCGGCATTGACCCTTCTTGTTTGACCACAGAATGGCTCGAAGTTATCCAAGATCCTAAAGTTCAGGTAGTTATTGAGTTAATGGGAGGAACTGACACTTCTTACAAGGTAGTGCAAAGGGCTATTGAATCAGATAAGCCTGTCGTAACGGCAAACAAAGCTTTACTCGCTGAAAGAGGCGAGTCGCTTTTTGCTCTAGCAACCGAAAGAAAAGTCCCACTCTATTTTGAAGCCAGTGTCGCCGGGGGGATTCCTATAGTCCAAGCCCTAACAGAAGGTCTACAAGCAAACCATATTAAATCCATACATGGTATTATCAATGGGACTTGTAATTACATTATGACTCGCATGGCTTCAGAAGGTGCTGACTTCGAAACGATCTTGGCTGATGCCAAACGCCTTGGATACGCAGAAACCGATGAGGCCCTTGATGTCGATGGCATTGATGCAGCACATAAAGCAGCCATCTTGGCAACACTCGCATACGGCTTCTTCGTTCCATTTGATCATGTTTTTGTAGAAGGCATTCGCAACTTAACACCTTTGGATTTTGATTTCGCGAGCAGCCTAGGATATTTACCTAAGCTGCTAGCAACGATTAAAGTAAATGAGAAAAACGCTGTAGAAGTTCGCGTTCACCCTACCCTCATTCCAAAATCACATGTCCTGGCTTCTATAGATGGTGTTTATAACGCTGTAGCGGTTGAAGGAGATGTCGTGGGCAATACTCTCTTTTACGGCCGAGGTGCAGGAGCTGATCCTACTGCTAGTGCGGTATTGAGTGACACAATAGAAGTTGCCTCGCAAATAGCATCGGGTGATGCTGCACGACATTTCCAAGAACACCATCTTTACAACAAACTCATTACTATGGATGAAGTGATAACCCGGTATTATGTCCGCCTTACAGTTGATGATAAGCCTGGTGTGTTAGCACAAGTTGCAGACGCTTTTGGAAAGAACAATATTGGTATCTCATCGGTCATCCAACCTGATAAGTCAAATGCGGATGGCACTATCCCATTGGTCCTTATGCTAGATAAAGCAAAAGAATTGGTTCTGCAGGAAGCCATGCAAACCATTACCCAGTTACCTGTAGTCAAATCACCTAATCAAGTGATTCGTTTGGAAGACTTTGAGGAGTAAATCGAATAGCTTGCCATGACTCCTGTAGCTGGTTCTCAAGATCAGCCCGATGATTGTCACAAATCTTGACTGCTAGAAAGGTAGAACCACCTCGCAGCATCATTCCTAATTTATCTCCTGAAATCCATATTACTACTTTATCTAGAGTATTTTTGAGTTCATTTTAAATAGACGTTCTCAGCATACCCCGGTTCAAACGGGTTACTCAGGAGATTGAAGTATTTATAGATTTTTCAGCCGAATGGATTCTCTGACATCAGCTCCAATCAAAGCCTAGGTGCTCTGTGCAGATTTTCTGGACCCCTCAGTCAAGCCGGAGGACGACAATAAAAAAGCGAGAGATGAGGATAAAGAAGAGCTAGAGAATGACAAGTTGGACTAGGCATTGTTGCCTATTAATTTTGAAATCCATTAGATTGACACTTCATACAGTTGATAGCTAAGCCTTCGTTTGCTTCATATTCAGGTTAGCTCAGACCATATGATTAATACATCTACATCAACTGTTTCACTCCCTTATGACTCAAGCTTTTATGCAATGATAATGCCACCGTTTAAAAGTTGAGGAAAGTGAAGAGTGTGGCAGGTTCTTGTTCTGTCTTTGTAAAATGGAATAGTGACCATCAAAATAGAGAACTACTTCTTAGGGCTTTGATTTCTGACAAATCACAAACTCCATTCTTTGCTACAATGGAATATGAAAAATTGGTTGATACAGCACCTAAAGAAGATCCCCCTAACACGACTTAGGAGTCTAGTGACTTAGATCGGATAAGATGGCCTATACTACATAGAAGAGCTTTAGAGTAGAAAAGCATTCTGTGAGTTTTTAATCTGGTTTAACTCGAGCATGACAAAAAGATACAATCGGAAGTGCCATTAAGTCTGTACGGTTGCCTTAACTACCAGATGATGAGAATTGAGGAAGGCTTGACAAAATGGTGAAGAACAAACTGAAAAGAAGAAGTGTAAGTTCTCCATATAGCAGATACCAATAACCCGGTGATGAAAGTTAGACTCATGACCTATTGCCTCGACTTTCTTTTATCACCCTAGCATGCTCGTCAGTGAGGATGTTCAGAAAACTATACGTCTTTCCCCTACTTACTGTTGGCTACACATCCATACTTTCAGCCCACATGGCAGACCAGCAAACAGCTATTGCGGAAATTCGCTTCCCCTCCCCGAGCCAGTGGCAAGTCAGTATCCGCTTGGATGGCGAAGCGATCTTTCTCAATCTTCCAAATGACTGGCCTAATATGAGCGAATTTAAATCGCTGGAAGAACTTTACACTAACGAAACATTAACCGGTGATGAAATCCGAATTCCCATTTTAGAGTCGCTTGCTAAGCATATTCGTTTTTTGGTTGATGATAAGCCAATAAGCTACGAGTCAAGATTTTCCAAAGATCCTGAATTTGACTATGAGCCATCTTTTGGGGAATCCCTTTGGGGGCTCATCGAGTATGAGGGTCTCTTACCTCAGAGAGCTAAGAGCTTTCGCTTGCATTTCCCTAGAGAATACTATCCTTTGGTGATTAACCTATATCCAGCGAATTCTAAAGCATTATTAACTGATATCTTTCCAGCGGGTTTGACCAGGCCCCCTGAGCCCTATTTTTTCGAGTCTTCGGGGAATATAGGTGTGAATAAAGATGAAAAAGGCCTAGTGACTTATCTAAAGGGGTGGCTAATAATACCCTTTTCATGCTCTATACTCTTGGTTGTTTTTGTATTTGGTTGGCTGATAAGGAAAAAATGGCCATTTTTTTAGGCAGGAAAAATTAAGCCTATTCATTTTTCTATTGGCAAATTATGAACTCTGGGCTAGCGTAACCGGCTCTCATGGTCAAAAAAGCATTGAAGAAGAAGGCATCAAAAGTCGCCAAAAAGAAAGCCTTGCCAGCTAAAGCCGCTAAAAAGAAAGTCGCTGCAAAGAAAAAAGCAGCTCCCCGCAAAGCAGGTAAGGCTCAAAAGAAGACTGCCAGTAAGAAAGTAGCAGTAAAGACTAAAGGGGTGTCTAAATCTAAGCCTGCTTCCAAAACATCAGCTAAGAAACCAGCCGCAAAGAAAAGCGCTAAGGCTCCAGCCAAGAAAGCAGCGGCAAAAAAAGCCAAAACCGTTGCGAAGAAGCCCATTTTAACGAGGGTAAATAAAGCCGCTAAGGAAAAGTCTACGAAAACAACTAAATCATCTGTGAAGAGTTTACAAAAGGGGCCGAATAAAAAGGTTGTGACTACCAGAACAGCAGCAAAACCAAAGCCTAGAACGAAAGCTTCGAAGGGTTCTCCCGCCGTGGAGATACATGAAACGCCTACAACAGCTCAGGCCAACGAAACAAAAGCTACTCCCAAAACGCAGACCTCTGCTCCTAGAGTAAAACCTGTCAAAAAAGTCTACCGCAAGCCCCTTTTCCCCATCAAACCCAAAGCTGAATTAAGGGTGGACGGTTCTCCTCTCCCTACATCTAAAACTAACAAGGCCCCGGTTAAGAAAATCAAGCTAAGTGCTAAATTCCTAGAATTACAAAAAGGACGTCTGCTAGAACTACGCGATCACATGCTCGATCAAATGCAAGGAGTCGCTCAAGACAGTCTTCGTTCAAAGTCTGATAGCAGCTCCTCTTCCGCATTTGGCATGCATCAGGCGGATGCCGGTAGCGATGCATACGAAAAAGATTTCGCCCTCAGTTTACTTAGCCAAGAACAAGATGCCCTTTATGAAATTGAGGAGGCAATCAAGCGCATTGAAACAAGCACTTACGGTGTTTGCGAAATGTCAGGAGAAAGTATACCTCTGGAACGATTAGAGGCTATCCCTTTTGCTCGATTTACAATAGAATGCCAGAAAAATGTAGAGCTTCAGAACCGTAGCCGAAACCGTTGGGACACGACTCCTCAGTTTATGGAGTCTGCTGATAACTTCTATGAAGAAGATGAGGATAGCGGCGAGGAAGAGGCTCAGAAACTAAAAAACTAGGAGATCTCGAAATGACTATTAAGAAGAATGCGCGCCGCAGGCGTCGCAATGCTAGGTCGTCAAGACGCCGCATTGATGTGCACGTCGACGCTATTGAATACAAAAACACCGACTTTCTGAGAAAGTTTATGACAGAACGCGGAAAGATATTGCCTCGTCGTGTGACAGGAATGACCTCTAAGCTTCACCGTAAACTTACTCGTGAAATCAGAAAATCACGTAATGTTTTATTGCTAAAATAATCTAGGAGAAATTCACACATGTCACGTATCTGTTCAATCACAGGTGCGGCACCTTCGCGCGGCCGCAAAATCAACCGCTCAGGTAAAGCCAAGAAAAAAGGAGGCATAGGTATGCACGTCACCGGTAATACACCGCGTACCATTACCCCTAACCTTCGTAACAAACGTATTTGGGTCCCTGAGCTAAACAAACACGTTCGTGTAAAAATTACGGCTAGAGCACTCAAAACCATCGATAAACGAGGTGCTTATAGCGTTCTTAAAGAAGCTGGTCTTATCTAATTTCCCATAATAGCAACTTATCTAAAATTTATCAAAGTAGTCGCTTGACCTACAGCTAAATCAAGAGCGTAATATCTTTACAGAACTTAAACCGGAGAATTTGTAACATGGCATTCAGTACAGTTAGCAAGAAAAGTGGCAAGACCTATTATCTTCACTTAAGGGAGCAAGAGCTTAAGGGTGGAAAAAAAGTGAATCTATATTACTTTGCAGGGGAAATTAAGCCAGGTGCAATTGACGCCCTACCTGAAGGTTACATTGTCTCAGAGAATGAGCGCACAGGTCTGCCTCTTCTGAAAAAAGGTTAGACTTTTTCGTCGCATTTTTCATAAAAAGGCGGTTATCCAAATGACCGCCTTTTTTATGGACGCAGTGTTCTATGCCCCATTCTGAACTCCAGAGTGCTCAGTCCGTTGATCTTTCCTTATACCGCATGCCTGCGGAATGGGAACCACATGAGGCCACGTGGTTAGCCTGGCCTCTCAACCAAGAAACCTGGCCCGAGCCTTACTTAGCTCCGACGCAAGATACTTTTGCCTTTTTAATCGCTCACCTGACTCCATACGAAAAGGTGCACCTGCTCATACCAGAACATGAAATTGAAAATCTAACTCAAAAGCTAGTTACTCATTCCATCTATGATGCAGCAAATTTACATCTACACCATTGGCCATATGATGATTCCTGGATGCGCGATGCTGGACCCATATTTGTTAAAAATGCTTCTGCAGAAGCATCCACTTTAGTAGCTCACAATTTTATCTTTAACAGTTGGGGGGAAAAATACAGTCCTTGGAAAGATGATAATGAAATCCCCCTCAAAGCGGGACAATATCTTAAGACTCCTACCCTAAATCACTCCCTGGTCTTAGAGGGCGGTTCCATTGAAGTTAATGGTGAAGGCGACTTGATAACAACTCGCCAGTGCTTACTCAGTCCTAACCGAAACCCTCACTTGAACCAAACTAATATTGAAAGCTACCTATGTAAGAATCTTGGATGTGATCGCATACACTGGTTGGGCCAAGGAATCGAAGGAGATGATACGGATGGCCACATTGATGATATTGCTCGGTTTGTTTCCCCTTGCAAAATTGTTGCTGCGGTCGAACACAACAAATCAGATCCTAATTTCGAGCCACTCAAAAATAACCTTAAGCAGCTAGCGAAATTGAAGCTAGCGAACCATCAATCCCTAGAAGTCTTAGAAATCCCCATGCCTCAAAAAAGGTTAGAGAATCCTTTTGGGCGTTCCCCTGCCAGTTATGCTAACTTCTATATTGCAAACAATATCGTATTCGTTCCTACCTACTCGGATCCCAATGATGAGAGAGCTTTAACAATACTCCAAGATGCCTTTCCTGAAAGGAAAGTAATGGGCAGAGATTGCCGATCCTTGGTAGTTGGTCTGGGTTCTATTCATTGCATCACTCAACAACAGCCTTTGTAAGCTTTAATAGTCACAAAATTGCCTATATAATGTCCATAATAACAAAGATTACACACCAAATTTAAGCTAGTCTGGATACGTAAAATATTTGTAGAAACTTTTCAAAGCAGCTCAACCTCGTAACCTTGGAAAAATAGTTATTGCTCCGTATCTTAATTATTTGTATAAGCACACAAGATAAACCTTAAGCCTATTCATTTAATTACAAGTTCTATTAGGTGAAATCATGGCAAACTAGAACAAACATTATGAAACATAGCAAAAATGATCAAATGGTCTTCTGGGGCTCATTCATAGCCCTTATCACAACGTCAATGGCCTTTATTATTAGGGCCATCTTAATTAACAGCGGGGTTTGGCCTGAAGAGTTTGGCTTGGACAAAGTCCAAGGAGGAGTCCTTTTTGGTGCGGGAATATGGCCATTCGCCATCAGTATCATTCTATTTAGCTTAATCATTGACCGGGTTGGTTATAAGTTTGCCATGTATTTTAGTTTTGTTTGCTACACCATTTTTGGAGGCTTGGCCATAACCGCTTACAGTATCGTCAACGCAGAGGGGGCTGACCTTGCTGCCGCTCAAGCCAAAGCATGGCATTTCATTTATTGGGGCTCGGTGATTCTCGGTCTGGGCAACGGAACAGTGGAAGCTTTTATTAACCCAGTTGTTGCGACTCTCTTTAAAGATGAAAAGTCGAAGTGGCTCAATATTCTGCACGCAGGCTGGCCAGCTGGTCTCATTTTAGGGGGTATCCTAGCCATAGGTCTTAGCGACATGGTGGCAAATGATTGGAGAATTCTTATTGGTCTGATGTTTTTACCGGCGGTGGTGTATTTGATCATGTTAGCTAAGCAGCAATTCCCTGTAAATGAACGTGTGGCAGCTGGATCAAGCTACCGAGAAATGTTAGCAGAATTTGGAACTGTTGGCGCGTTCATCGCATTTTATCTAATTTTCGCACAGCTTGGTGCAGTCTTTGCGTGGTCCACGGTTGTTACATGGGGCCTCATTGCTGCTTCTGTATTAGCATATGGAGTATACAGCCGATCATTTGGAAACCCTCTTTTATTGATCCTGGTCATCATTATGATGCCTCTTGCCACCACTGAGCTGGGAACCGATGGATGGATCTCTGCCCTGATGGAAAAACCTATGCACGCTGCGGGCTGGGATCCAACTTGGGTGTTGGTCTATACTTCGGCTATCATGATGGTTTTGCGCTTTTTTGCGGGACCAGTTATTAAGATGTTTGGGCCTCTAGGCTTATTGGCTCTTTGCTCAGGTTTAGCGATTGTAGGTCTTTACCTGCTTTCTTTTGCTACGGCAGTTGTCTTCATCTTTGTTGCTGCCACCATTTATGGCGTAGCAAAGACGTACTTCTGGCCGACTATGCTAGGTGTGGTGGCGGAACAAACACCTAAGGGCGGCGCACTTACTTTGAATGCCATCGCGGGCATCGGAATGCTGACTGTAGGTATTCTTGGAGGTCCCTTTATTGGATACTTACAAGAAACTTCCGTTACTTCTGCTATTAAAAAAGAAATGCCGGCTATTTACGAAAATGTCACCAAAGAAAATGATTACCTACTGGGTAACTATGTCGCACTGGATGCCGGCAGCGTTGAAAAACTCCCCGAGGCTCAACAAACAGAATTAGGTGAAATACGTGAAAAGGAAACGCAAGGAGCACTTGCTAAGATGGCAGTATTCCCCGCATTCATGCTGGTGTGCTATATTGGTTTGATCCTTTTCTTCAAGAGTCGAGGGGGCTATAAGCCTAAAGTGATTGAGCAGTCCGAGGCCAAACCTAAATCTTCCGAGCCTGAGCACTCACATGTATAAATAAATCTTAGTTTTAACCCAGATGATATAGAGAGCTACGTTATGTGGCTCCAATATGTGATGGAGGAAAGTGATTTAGGCTTTTGTTTCTAACGTTTGCTTGGCATCTCGATCTGTTTCTTCGGCCTTATCTGATAGGTGCTTTGTTTCTCGAATCATTTCCTCGACACCATCCCACTGCATATGGGTAAGACTATCAAATGTCTTGAGATAAAGAGTGACAGCAGCAGCATCAAAATCTTGATAGATTTTATCAACAGCTGCTTTTATCTTCTTTTTATCCATGCTATCTGGGAAACTGCTAGCGCATCCTGCCCCATCATGTTCAATGCCTAATTCATCAAGAAAAACAGAGAGCATGTCTATTTTGTCCCGTCCCAACCAACTCATTAGAAGGTTTTGAGAAATCATATGCAGTTGAGGCAGGCCTAGCAGAGGCTGAAATAATAAGTGCCTTTCTTTACGAGGCATTTGCTGAATAGTAACCACTCTTTTTCTCAACTGTTTGCTAAGTTCATCTAGAGCACTGCGATATAATTTCTTATTCTTTAAATAAGCTGACTCGAGAATTTCATGATTTAATTGGGGTGTCAGATCTGACCAGACTTCGCACGCTTGCATACACGAACAAGCACACCAGCTAGCAGGAGAACATCAAGACTTATCTGAAATTAGTTAAGAAGTTTTTGTATAGATCCTAGATTTAACTTTCCACTTGATACCAAGCGCCTATTTTATTTTCTATATATGGCATTACTTTCTTTTGAACCTGTTTATCAGGAACGTATCTGGGGGGGGCAAAATCTAAATAAATTGTTCGGCCGGGACATTCCATCGGACAAATTAATCGGAGAATCATGGGAAATATGCGATCGACCAGAAGCAGACGTAAAACTCTTAGAAGATGGACAGGCATCAGAAAAAACACTTCATACCCTGTGGACAAGCTCAGATAAGAAAAGGATTTTTGGAAATAAAGCACCTGATACAGAGCGTTTTCCTATTCTCATTAAACTTTTAGACGCACAAGAAAAGCTATCTCTACAGGTACACCCGCCGGCTGAGTTGGCCCAAAAATTCAATGGAGAACCGAAAACTGAATTGTGGTACTTCTTGGATACAATAGATGAAGCCATGATTTATGTTGGACTCAAAAAGGGAGTTTCAAAAAAAAGTTTTGAAGAAGCCATTGAAGATAGAACGGTCGCAGACTGTTTTCATGAAGTAAAGACCGTCAATGGAGAAGTCATGTTCTTACAATCTGGACGTGTCCATGCAATAGGTGCCGGAAACGTTATTTTAGAAATCCAGCAAAATTCTGATACCACTTTTCGAGTTTATGACTGGGATAGGCTTGGGACTGATGGAAAACCTCGAGAATTACATATTCAAGAATCTCTTGAATGTATTGATTTTAAGGACTTTGAACCCACTTTCACACAACGCCACGGCAACAAACTCCTAGAGTGTCCTCTCTTTAATATTTACAGATCTGATTATTATGAGAAAGAAACTAAAGATCTTCATATCTCGACCCATACCTGCCAATTTTTACATACCGCGCAAGGTAATTTTAAAATTGGCGATCAAGAAATCAAGCGTGGCACAAGTCTGATTGCTACGGCTGATAGTGGCACCTTGGAAGTTGAATGCCTAGAAGATTATGGCGAGCTTGTTACCGTGAGTTTTCCTTAAGAAACTTTTTTTCGGCCTGCTTTGTTTATTCTTTCAAGACCAAGATGTCTCTAAGCTGAAATCTAATGCCTTGATTGTGTGAGTCAAAGCACCGACAGAAATATAATCTACCCCAGTAGCAGCTACTTCAGGAACACGTTCTAGGGTTATATTACCAGATGCCTCAAGTTTAGCTTTTCCAGCTACTAACTCTACAGCCATCCGCATCTCTTCATTGCTCATATTATCTAGCAATATCTGATCCACTCCCAGCTCTGCGATAACTTCAACCTGTGCTAGGGTATCAGCTTCCACTGTCAGTTTTCTATCTGGATCAAAACGCTTAGCCTCTCCTATTACCTGCTCAATATTCCATCCGTTGAGGGCTGCCATCGCAAAATGATTATCTTTGATCATGAATTCATCATAGAGTCCTTTACGATGATTCAGCCCACCGCCACAGCGAACCGCATACTTTTGGAGCGCTCTCATGCCAGGAACTGTTTTACGCGTATCTAAAATTTGAGTAGAGGCTCCCTCACCCAATGCTGTAACATAGCGAGCAGTTTTAGTAGCAATTCCTGAAAGGTGCTGTAAAAAGTTTAATGCTGCTCGTTCACCAACGGTGATGCTTTTTGCATTTCCCTTTATGGTCATGACCGTATCATTTTTAGCCATAGAGCTAGCATCCGCTTTTACTATTTCTACATTCAGAGATGGATCAACTTCATGAAAAACAGCTCGAGCAATAACTACCCCGCATAACACACCTTGCTCCTTACAAAAGATTCTTGCCTTGGTTTTTAGATTTGGAGGAATCGTTGCTTCACTTGTAATATCAAGAGGTCCTCTATCTTCTCCCAGTGCTCGAGCTGCAGCTTCATGGACAATACTTGGTTCTAAACTCTCAATCGACATAAAGACATCATGCAGTATCCAGATGAAATGTCGAATGCATGGCGCAACCTATTGACTGCCTTTTACAACACGGTCGACCACATCTAATAATTCTACAATGCTGAATGGCTTAGGCAAAACCTCTTTAAACCCATATTTACGATAGTTCACCATTGGATCCTTTTCCTTATAACCACTTGTAGCGATGGCTCTAGCCTTAGGATCTATGGTCAACAAACTATCTAGAGTTTCTTTTCCACCCCTTTCACCCGATAATGCGAGATCCAATATAACGAAGTCATATGGCTGGTTTTCTTTCATTGCATCTGAATAGTGACCCAAGCACTCATCACTAGTCACTGTTGATAGAGCATCACAACCAAAACACTCCAACCCCTTGACAAGTAAACGAGAAAGGCGCTCATCATCATCTAGAATCAAACACTTTTCCTTTGCCATGTCTCATGGCATCACCGTCATAACTCGCCCTTACTTGGACTGAGGACACCAGTAAACAAACAGTGAACTCTGTCCCTGCATTCTCCTCCGTATGAAAGCAAATAGTCCATTGGTGTTTTTGATAATAGAGTATGCACTAGCTAGACCCAGTCCACTACTTTCTTTTTTTGTAGTAAACTAAGGCTCAAATATCCGCGATTGCACTTCTTGAGCAATGCCAGGCCCTGTATCTTTAACGGAAAATTCCACATACCCCGCAGGTGTTAGTCCGTCTTTCTGGCTCTCCATGATAACTGTTCGCGCTTTGAAAAGATGGTTGATCTATCTTGCGTAGCTTGTCGAGCGTTATAGATAAGATGATGAATGACTTGTTGGATTTGATTCCGATCGATCTCCAAAACAGGAAGTTCATTATCTACCTGAATATCAACTTTAGCTGAAGTGCCACCCATACTTACAGAAGCAGCATCCTTGAAAAACTGCCTCGGCCTGATTTTCTCTTGAATTGGCTTGTCGCCATCCCGCGAAGCTCAACAATCGTTTATTGAGCTCTTAGGTTAAATCTGCCATTTGTAGAGCCTCTTGCAAACACTCCTTCATAGAAGCAGATAAATCTTCAAATTGGTCAATGACAGGTAAATTCATCATGAGCACACAAAGATGGTTATTAAAATCATGGTCAGATCCTTTTGCTATCTGCCTAATTAATTCTGACCTTGAGGCCTTATCTTGATCACGCACGGACTCCACATTTTGGGGAATATTCAACAAGGTAATGACAATATGTTGTTAGTTATTCCGTTGACTAAAATCTAGAACCGCATGAACCATTGAATCTTCTCTTCCTGAGATTTGCCATAACCAAGAGATAAGTCATGCTTCGCAGACTTTTTCGAGATAACTTCTTGCAGGAAATGTTCTTCTGGCAATACACCAACTTCGTCTTTGTTGAAAATTATGCCGGGAGCATGGTTGAAAGCTGGAAAGCTATCAAGGTCCTCACCCGACCACTTGGTAGCTTGGTAGTTAATCTCTTGCAAGACTCCTTAAGGATCACAGATAACAACTCCTACAGGTAAATGATCCACTAAGTCACAATAATGGCCGCTTTATTTTTCAGCGCGTATTCATTCACTTGGCTAGCGTAAGTACTCATGATTAAAGAAATAGAATCCGCCGCAGAGGGGACACAAATTTGTTCGCCTAGTGTACACTCGCACACCTCCTCAACATTCTCTATACAAATCACTCCTCCTCTTTTTCCCAGGATAGAAAAAGGAACATCGAGCATAGATTTAACGCTGAGTTGTTCGAAATAGCGCTTAAATTCTCTTGCTCTAGGGTCATTGAATTTTTCTAGAACGCAGCCCTTCTTGTGACGGTTCAACCTTCGTTCAAAGTGCTCGATGCAACGTATTGCCTTCTGTTTGTCTTCATAGCTCCAAATCCCCACCCTTTCAACGCCGAGCACCTGTGAGATCTCTTGCGTAATCTTCGCCAAGATAGGCATCAGATCAGATGCATCTGTTAATTACATCTGAGATACCTCTTTGAATTAAATTGATGATTAAAATGTGATATTGGCCCCTAACCACGATCTCTTGAAAATAATTTGGGCTTTTTCAGGACAAAGACTTGTTTTAAGCCGGAACATGTAATAGAAGTTCAATGAGATGCGCAAAAGCTTAAGTGACAAGGAAAAGAGAGTCGCCGAAGATCTGTTAATCAAACCGTCTGAGCGAAGCTCTTCCAAACTAGCGAGGGTGAAGCTACTCGGCGCGCAGAGCACTCATCCGGATGCAGCCGAGACATGGGTCTCAAATAATGATATTTCTGGCAGGCTCTATGTTTTATGGAATCAAGATCTTGAAGAGATCTTTAAGTCTCAATTGTATCATTCGGATTGGAGTTATGCTTAATGAGAGATTACCTCTGTGATATACACGACTAGCAAATACCATATTCAGAAGGCAGCCGATTTAATAAAAGCAGGAGAATGCGTCGCCATGCCCACTGAAACCGTTTATGGGCTTGCTGCAAATGCTTTAAACCCTTCCTCCGTCGCCAAGATTTTTGAGATCAAAAGGCGTCCATCCTTTGATCCACTCATTTTACATATATCGAAAGATTATGATCTTGGACAAATAGTAAATTCTGTCCCAGAAGCTGCAGAAAAAATTATTCAAGCATTCTGGCCAGGAGCCATTACCATTATTCTACCGAAATGCGCATCTGTTCCAGATATTGCAACTTCTGGCTTGCCTACCGTTGCCGTGCGCTGCCCTGCCCATCCTGTAGCTCAAGAGCTACTCACTCATTGCAAATTCCCCCTAGCTGCACCGAGTGCCAACCCCTTTGGACGCATTAGTCCAACCACTGCAGAGGCTGTTGAAGAAGAACTCGGCGACAAAATACCAGCTATCTTGGACGGTGGGCCATGCGAGTTGGGTATTGAGTCGACGATCATAGACTTTGCCGAGGGAAAACCTGCCATCCTCAGACCCGGGGCAATATCTGCCGAAGATTTAGAACCGTATCTAGGGCCTATTCAACAAAAAGGACTGGGCGAACATCCTGAAGCCCCTGGCATGCTCAAGAGCCATTACGCACCACGGACACCGCTTTATCTAGCATTCGAAAAACTACCTCAAGAGCTCCCTAAAGAAAACGCCTATCTCTTCTTTGACCGACAGCAGAATCTTCCCCCTATTTCATTTACCCTCTCCGCAAAAGGGGACCTAAGAGAGGCTGCGGCAAATCTTTTTCAAGCCATGCGAGAACTAGATCAAAGTGATGCAAGTCAAATCTATTGTGAGCCTATTCCTGACTACAGCCTGGGTCGAGCCATCAACGATCGACTCATCAAGGCATCTTCTGGAGCAGTTGCACTCATAGACAATGATTTTATCGTCGCTCCTGCTGGCCGGTAAATTCGAATGAGCACGATTCTTTCTGCTTTCCTCAGTTTCATGTATTTCATATACCTAGGTGAATATGCTTAAGCGAATTCTTGGAATCCCACTCTATATTCAAATCCTTGTCTCAATTTTTTTAGCCATTTTGCTCGGACAACTCATTCCCCAAGATGCCGAGCTTTTTTCTATACCTGTCTTAGGTATCTATGAATTTCTAGGCGATCTCTTCTTACAGGCTCTTAAAATGCTCATTGTTCCTCTAATAGTTTCGGCGGTCATTACTAGTATGGCTGGTTTAGGCAAAGACCATGCCTTTGGCCGATTAGGACTCAAGACCCTAAGCTATTATGCTACTACTAGTATACTCGCGATTCTAACAGGCCTTTTTCTAGTCAACATAACAGAGCCAGGCTTGAAAGATGGTCAGCCTAATTCAATACTTAAAGAAATAGCAGCGCCTGAGGAAGAAGTTTCCTCAAAAGTGGGTGATCGCGGCATGAGGGATATTGTTGAGATCTTCTTGCGCATGCTTCCCCCAAATATCATTAAGGCGGCAGTTGAAGGGCAAATGCTCGGTCTTATCGTCTTTTCTATCTTATTTGGATACTTTATTGTTCATATCCGTAAAGACCTTTCCAAATCATTAACGAATACTTCTGAAGCGGTATACGAAGTCATGCTCAAAATCACAAGTCTCGTCATGCGTTTTGCTCCCATTGGTGTTTTTGGGCTCGTAGCAGAGGTTTCGGTAAAAAGTGATTTAGACCTCTTTTTGAGCTTATTTAAGTTCTTCCTAACGGTTTTGTTCGCCCTAGGAATTCACCTCTTTGTTACCATGCCCATCTTGCTATCTGTAATTGGGCGCGTGAACCCCTTCAAACATTATCGTGCCATGTTCCCAGCACTCTTAACCTCGTTTTCAACAGCCTCTTCCAGCGCAACACTTCCTGTCACCATGGAGTGCTTACAACACAAAGCAGGAGTAAGCCGTCGCATAAGTAATTTTACAACACCTCTTGGTGCTACAGTAAACATGGATGGAACTGCATTGTACGAATGTGTGGCCGTAATATTCCTTATCCAAGTTTATGGAGGTGACCTATCATTCGCCACTCAAATGACGACTGTTGTCTTAGCACTTCTCACTTCCATAGGAGTTGCTGGCGTACCCTCGGCCAGTTTAGTTGCCATCCTTGTTATTCTAAATGCAGTAGGTATGCCCAAAGAAGCTCTCGGATTGCTCATGGTATTCGACCGCATTTTGGATATGTGTCGGACCAGTGTAAATGTATTCAGTGATTCTTGCGGTGCTGTTATTATTGCTCGCACTGAAGGGGAAAAGACCAAACTGCTTTCCTAAAACCCTCTATGGTCTAGGAAACCAGAAAAATAGATTCACGTCGGATAAACTTAACTCTGATAATGTAGCAGAGATTTAAAAATCTGCTGGAGATTATTCTAATTTGATAAATCCTTTGCTATTAATACCCACAACTCTCCCCATTAAATGAGCCTTATAGCCAACCTTATAATGATCTACTTGCTTGGGGTTAAAATTAAAGTCCCTATGCGTAACTTGAGCATAGCTGGTAATGGTTTTAGAAATAATTCCATCCATTTGTATTTCATACTTTTTAGAATCACCTAGCTGGACAATCCTACTGATGGTTCCAGATACAGTGATCGTTTTGTTGTAGAAATCTTTATCATTATAGACTCTATCAAGTTCTGCAGATGTAATCTTTGATTTATAGCCTGATACCCTCCTCCGCTTATTCGACCTCTTGGTATCTACCAACTTACTTTTTTCTATACTTTGTTCTTTAAGGTGCTTTGCTTTTGCAGCAAGTGTTTCCTTCCATTGATTAAGACTGCCCACTAAAAGCAATGGGTCCTTAATTGGCTGCATCTTTTGTGTTTCAATATGATATTTTTCTGCGACTTCCTTAGGTAATTGCTTGAGATCTAAATGCAAGGCCTGACCTGCGTCATAATAAAGAATACCAACTTCCGTTTTACCTATGATATTTGATGAATCAAAATCATCGGGCACTTTATCATAGGTTGGATTTGGAGCTTCGGCAGCAACGTAAGAGCATAGAAAACTTGCTGCTATTACAAATACTATTAGTCTCATTTATAATCATATCGGCCAATTTTATCGAATATCTAGCTCGAGCATTGAAATGGTATCGCATTGATAGCCAATTACTTACAAAGACAAGATTCGTTATGGTAAGTATCCTAGAACTGTTTTATCTTATCCAAAGGAAATCTTGTGCTAATCATTTCCTGTCCCCCGCCTAAAGAAAACAACAGCAAAGTTAGCCTTTGGATAATTTAATTACCTATCATTTTTGCAGTAATTTTCACCGATCTCAGTAAAAAAACACCTATTTATGACGATTTACTATGAGAGTGTATGTATAACAAATTAAAATTATATTTTTGCTTTCTGATAGTATGGCCGTATTTGATTGGTTGTCCTAGTTATGCATTCAATCAGGATTTGTTGGGCATAGACACTATCTTTCTACATGAACCAAGCGATATCCCAAATTATAAAAAATCAAGAGAGATACAATGTGTTATTATTGAAGAGAACGCTAACACAGTAAAAATAGAAACTTCACAATTTAGAGGAATTTCAGATGTCAGGGAAATACCCAGGAGTAATATTAGGGATATCAAGCGCGGAGACCGTTCGAAGATTCTATTTAAAGAAATTAAAGACCTCCTCTTAATACCTAGCACTTCAAAATCATTAGCGTTTTACGACCATTATAAGGAAAAACACTTTCAAAATTTTTTAGAGAATTATCCAAAAAGTGCCGGAGCTGATGAAATTAGAAAATTTCTGAATAAATTTGATAAAGAGAAAGAGTTGGTGGCTCAGAAATGGACACGTATTGATGACAAGTGGTACCCCCCAAACAAACATGCGCAAGTCAATGAGTTCTTTATGATCAATGATTTGATGATGGAAGTCATGCGGGCACAAGAAAAATTAGGCAACACCATCGAGCATGATATCGACATCCTAGCGGATGAAATGCAACAGTTAGGAAATAGTATTTATTACCCATATCTTGTAGAGGGTTTAAGGTACGCTTTCCCTCAAGATGTAGTGAATACGAGTGATCATCCAAAGCTACAGAAAATCCTAAGAACCGATGAAAGCAAGTTGTTAACTGCTATTAATCAGTTTGCAGAAACCTATCAGACATATCATAAATTTAAAGAAAGTGACCTCAAGAACCCTAACATCCTAAAAGAAATTTTTATTAACTTGAAAAGAGTCAGCCAAACTTGGTCTGGCCTGACTCCCTTAGTTGATTTTTTTAAGAGTGAGATAGTATCCATCAAACAGTATTATTGGGACCATATTTTTTCTTCTATCATTGACTTAAATAAAAATATTGAATTAGTGGGTATTGGTGAGTTGGGATCTTTATCAGAAAGTATACAGCTTGATACAATAACTAAACATCAAATAGAGCAAAACTTAGCTGAAATAAAGCAGTTCTCACAAAATGTGTCTGTTCTCATTTCTAAAAATCAATTGAATGAAAATGTGAGATTAAGGCTTCCTGAAAGTGCCCCCGAGACAGCAAAAGAGCAGTGGGCAGAAATAAAGGCAAACATTAGGCAGAAAGCATCTAACCGTAAGGTTAATGAAGCCAGAGGATTAATTACAGCAGGGGATTACTTTCGTGCAGGAAAAACTTTAATTACCGCAAGAGAATTATGGCCAGAAAATACTGAACTAAATAGTGTTAAGACCATGATGTTAGATATATATAAAAATAAACTGGTCTATTATCAAATCGATGAAGCACATGATATTATAACAGAGATGAAAACTGTCTGGCCAGATGATCCGAATCTACCAATTGAGGAAATAGCATATCATGAGGCTAAAACACATTTAAATCGCATTATCACCGGCGTTGTATTAATCCTTGTGGGAGGAGGTATCATAGCCATTTGTCTTGTTACTTGGTTTAGAATTGCACCAAGTATGAGTAACCGATAATTGTCATACCAGATTCAGGAAAACAGAACTGCCTAGAAAACCCTTTGATAGCCTTAGTAAGCACGCATTGACCTTTTGTTAAATTCCTTCCTAATAGTCTCGGAGAGTATTTATACAAATAGTTTTTTGCCATGAATTGTCATCATACTCAAAAGCAAGGTGTAAAGAATGATTCCCATGAAAGGGGTTTCATTTCAATCCAAGGAGCACGCCAGCACAATCTCAAGAACCTGTCGCTAAAGATACCAAAGAATAAGCTGACGGTTATCACAGGACCTTCTGGATCAGGAAAATCCTCTTTGGCATTTGACACGCTTTTTGCTGAAGGGCAACGCCGTTACATTAATAGCCTCTCCTCCTATGCAAGACAATTTTTAGACAAGATGGAAAAACCCGATGTAGATATTATTGATGGTCTATCCCCCGCCGTAGCTATCGAGCAAAGATCTGGATCTAACAGTCCTCGCTCTACCGTTGCGACAGTTACTGAAATTCTCGATTATCTCAGAATACTCTATGCCACCTCAGGCAAGGCTCATCATCCAGAAACTGGTAAACCGCTACAAAAATTCAGTAGCCAAGAAATTGTCGATAAAATATTATCTCAGGAGGAAGGTATGCGCTTTGTTATCGCTTCTCCTTTGGTTTCCCAAGACAAGGGGCATCATAAAGCTCTGTTCCAGCAACTACGTCGTGATGGCTTTGTCCGAGTACGTGTTGACGGTAAGATGTACAGTTTAGATGAAGAGATAGCCACCGACAAAGAGCAGCCACACGATATTGAAGTAATAATCGACCGCCTTAAGGTAACTTCAAAGATTCAGAACCGGCTAAGTCAATCTGTAGAATTAGCTTTAGATAAAGGGCAAGGAGTCCTCACAATACTGTGGTTAGATAATGAACAAAAAATAATTGATCAATGGCATTTAAGTAATCAAAATTTTGATCCTGAAACAGGATTTGTATTTCCCACCGTTACACCACGACACTTTTCATTTAATAGCCCTTTAGGAGCCTGTCCCACTTGTTCTGGTTTGGGAACGGAAGCCATCTTAGATAATGATCTTATTATTCCAGATCATTCCTTGAGCTTAGAAGATGGCGCTATTCTCCCCTGGAAGAAAGCACCTGTAAAACTCGCTACACATTATCAGCACTTACTAAGGAAGCTGGCTGAATACTATAAAGTTAGTATGACAAGTTCATGGAAAGATCTGCCAGAGTCGTTTCAACATGTTCTCTTATATGGCTCGGGTGCTAGAACCATACCACAGCTCAACCAGTCTTTTGTAGGCATTCGGCAACAGCTGGAAGAGCTTTACAATGACAGTTCGAGTTCCACTACTCGTCAACGAATTCATGCCTTCATGACTCATCAAACGTGTAGAGCTTGTCGTGGCTCACGCTTACGTCCTGAAATATGCGCAGTAACGCTTGGAAACAACCATAGCGAATTTCAATTAAGTCTTCATGAGCTCTGTGACGCAACAGTAGAAAATGCTGAGTCCTTTCTTAAAAAGCTTCATTGGAGTGGTAATAAAGCAGATGCCTCAGAAGATCTGTGCCAAGAAGTTTTAGACCGCTTAAGATTCTTGAAAGACGTAGGACTTGGTTACTTAACGCTAAACCGCGAAACAGGAAGTCTCTCTGGAGGAGAGTTACAGCGTATACGACTTGCTGGGCAATTAGGTGCTGGTCTGACAGGCGTGCTATACGTTTTAGATGAACCCAGTATAGGACTTCATCAACGAGATAATGAACGCTTATTGCAAACTATCGAAAATCTCAGAGATCTAGGAAATACCGTAGTTGTAGTCGAACACGATGAAGATACCATGGAGCGAGCTGACTACATTATCGATCTCGGACCAGTTGCTGGACCACGTGGTGGCTATCTGGTGGCAGAAGGCACACCAGGCGACATAGCAAATCATCCTAAGTCAACCACTGGCCGTTATTTATCAAAGCAAGAATCTTTACCTATTCCTGAAAAGCGTAAACCTTTGCACAAAGGGTTTTTGAATATTATCAATGCTCGAGAAAACAACTTAGGAGGTATTAATGTTTCTTTTCCCATTGGTTGTTTTACTTGTGTAACTGGAGTAAGTGGTTCTGGAAAGAGCACTCTTGTCAATGAAGTGCTTAGCAAGGCTCTTTTTAGACATTTTTTCCGATCAAAAGACAAGCCTGGACGACATGATAAAATTACTGGACTAGATGAACTCGACAAAGTAGTAACAATTGACCAAAGCCCGATCGGCCGAACACCGCGTTCCAATCCACTCACTTACATTGGTGCATTTAATCTCGTACGCGACTTATATGCACAATTGCCTTCTTCACGCATTCGGGGCTACACAAAAAATCGCTTCAGCTTTAACACAGCTGGAGGACGTTGTGAACATTGTAAAGGCGATGGGTATATACGCTTAGCTATGCATTTCTTGCCAGACGTATTTGTAGAATGTGAGCACTGCAAGGGCCAACGTTTCAACCGAGAGACTTTAGAGATTACTTATAAGGGACATCACATTGCCCACGTTCTCAATCTAACGGTTGATGAGGGAATTGACCTATTTAGTAGCATTCCCGCGATAACTGAGAAACTTGAGGCCTTATCGAAAGTAGGTCTAGGTTATTTAAAATTGGGACAGCCTTCCAACACTCTATCAGGTGGGGAAGCACAACGCATCAAGCTTGCTACCGAGTTCTCCAAGAAGACAACAGGACATACATGTTTTATCATGGATGAACCGACTACAGGCTTGCATTTGCTTGATATTGAATATCTTTTACGCATTATATTTCAGTTGCGAGAGGCGGGGAATACAATTATCGTGATTGAACATCATTTAGACATTATAAAATCTGCAGATTACGTCATAGACCTAGGGCCAGAAGGTGGAAACCAAGGTGGCCAAGTAGTGTGCGTTGGCGCACCTGAGGAAATAGCTAAGTGTAAAGAAAGTTACACGGGAAGTTTCCTCAAAAGAAAACTTCAAATGTAATTCTCTAGTACATATGAGTATGAAAAATTGGATAAGGTTATATCCTATGGCCAAGTTGGTACTAAGCTTATTGGCATTGATGTTAGGTGGCTATGGCTTGAGCGCTCAAACATATGAAACCAGAGATCTTTCCTTTGCCAAGAGATCCTTTCAAGATGGCTTACATGACCTTGCAGCACTAAAGCTGAATAACTTTATCAAGGCTTATCCAAACAGCAGCCAATTACATGAAGCTTACTGGCTTTTAGGACAGGCTTACTATTTTCAAGATAATTTTGAGAATGCCCTTACTGAGTTTAGCAGGACAAAAAACATCCCTGAGGATTGGCATCCTCGCTTTATCTACTGGCAAGCTGAAACTTATGGTCAACTTAAACAATGGAAAAAAGCCATTGCTTTATTCCAAGAGATTATTGACGAATTCGCGCAGACAGAATGGAGTTCAAAATCGTCCATCGGTTTGAGTAAAGCCCATTTTGCTATAGGAAATCATGAGCGGGCTATTAATTGCCTAAAACCTCTACTAGAATCTGAGCGTGATGGGGTAAAGCAGCTCGCCATGCTTCAAGAAGCCAGAATCCTTCTAGCCCAAGAAAAATGGACCCAGGCCCGTCCATTAATTGTTTCATTAACCCAAGCGAAACTGCGCCCGCCCCTATTATTCGAAGTAAAGCTATGGGAAGGTGAAGTTGCTATCATAAACGAAGAATATTCGGAAGCGCTTGAAGCTTTTAAGCGGATTACTTCTGATCAGCGAGCTACTCCTCGCAGGCTAGTGGCTCAAGCATGGTTCAATCAAGGGAAGGTCCATGAGATACTTGAGCAGTGGCCAAAATCCGCCAGTGCTTATGAACAATGTTTTATTCTAAGTCGGTCCGCCAACACCACTGAATCTGCGGTTCTCAAATACCTTGAAATTGAATCAAAGAATGGAAATCTTGCGACTGCAGCCCTTAAAGTAAAAGAGTTCGTTAGGAAACAGGAAATCCCACCCATCTTTGCCTGGCTCGCTATAGCTCGTTATCATCTCAATGATAAGGATTACAACTTAGCCATTAGTGAATTAGATAATTTTATCAGTTCCTATCATAACCATCCAGCCCGGTGGAACGGCTATCTCCTTTTGGCAGAAGCACTTCAATTAAATAATAACATCCCAAAAAGCTTGGAAGTCCTTGATAAAATTGCAGAACAAAACGAATCTCCTCAACTCAAGCTAAAAGCCCAACTCAAAATGGCTGGCCTTAAGTTTGATCAAAATGATTTTGCCAATGCCTCTAAATTCTATCAGATCATTGCTAAAGAAACCTCAAGTCTACAACTTTCCGAGACATGTGACTTCCGAAATCTTATCTGCCTTGCAAGAACAAGAAAAATTGACGAATTTGAGAATGAAGCCACTATTTTTCAGAAGAAATATACAGAAAGCGAATATCTGGAATCCATCCAGTTAGAACACGCTTCATTGTTAGAGCAAAATGATCAAATCAAAGAGGCTCGGAATATTTATTTTGAGCTCATTGCTAAATCAGCATCTCTTCCTAAAGTAGCTGAAGCCAAGTATGCCTTGGGTAAGTCATACTACAAATCATCAGAAAATAAGAAAGCTTATGAAACCCTGGAAGGCTTGATTGAAGATCACCCTTCATTCCCGCAACGCGAAGAGGCCATCTACTGGAAAATTTTTACAGAACAACATTCCGAATCCAGTGATGCTGAAACCATTCGAAAGAGTTACGAAGCCCTACTAACTGATTATCCTGAGCATACAAAAAAAGTGCATATTTTTTTCCAAATAGCGCTCTCATACTATAATGAGCAAAATTATAATTTGGCTCAAAAAAAATTTGAGCAGATTGCCCAGGATTTTCCATCAAATGCATTCGTTCATGAATCCATGTATCTTGCAGGCAGGTCGTCCATGGGCCTTAACAATTACCAAAAATCTATCTCCCTCCTCGAGAAAGTTGACCAAGACAGTGAGTTCAAACCATACGCCCGTCTAGCACAGGTTGTTTGTCTTATGTTTCAAGGACAGCATGAGGAAGCATTGAAAATCACAGATTCATTGATTAAAGAAAAAGCGAATGATTATATTTGGACTGAAGCCTCATTACGTAAGGTTGACTGCCTCTTTCAGCTTGCAAATAACAGTCCGCAAAGATTAAAAGAAGCACACGACATCTGCTCAAAAATTTTAGCTAATGAAAACGCTAATATTGCTGCAAAAAATGAAGCAGGCTATCTCAAAGGCCGTATTTTATTGGAAATGAATCAACAAACAGAGGCACTAGAGGCTTACATGGATGTTGTTTATGGAAATTATCTACCATCTGAGATAACTCAGCAGAATCATGAACCTGAACTTTTCTGGTTTATTAAGTCAGGTGTGGAGGCTGCTGAAATGAAAGAGGACCTAAATGATATTCGCGGGGCGGTTGCCATTTATCGCATCCTAGAAAAGCTCGGAGGACCTAGCAGAATAGAATTTCGCCATAAAATTGAGGATCTTAAGGCTAGGCACTTTATTTGGGAGGAAACCTAGGTCGTATTATTGACGATAATGAAAGATCTATTGATTCGCAACAACTTATAAAAACATGGCATAATTGATAGCATTGACTTAGAAAAGTCCTCTCTTATAGTGTAGTCGGTTGTGCACGAAGATGATTTAATTCTGGTAAAGCACTCGGGAGATCTTGGGGTAGTGCGAGTAGAGGGCAGAGGAACTTTCAAAAATGCAAGATACCTCAAGACTTTCGCGAAAAAGTCCAGAGAAATTGGCATCAACCAGTTTGCCTTAGATCTAGGAAAGTGCACTCACATGGATAGTACATTCATGGGGACTATTGCGGGACTAGCAATTGATGCCAAAAAAAGCCAGACTCCCCTCCCACAAGTTTATTACATATCTGAAAAGAATTTGGAACTCTTGCAAACACTTGGGCTAGATAGGATTCTTAATATAGTTGCTGATGATTTAAAGATTTCCGCTGATGGAAAAACCGACTCTAAAGAAGATGCTGAAGATAAAATTAATCAAGAACAGCTATCAGAAGATATGTTAGAAGCACATCAAACACTTGCCAGTTTAAGTGAATCCAATGCTGAGAAATTTGAAGATGTCATTCATTTCCTTCGAAATAAACTCGAAACAAGTGAAGAGTAATTAGCCACCATGTTTCAAGTTTTTGGAACGATCCTGATTTTAATACTTAGTGCCAGCTTGTTTATTGTTGCTACCAAGCTACAAAGGACGCTTCAGGTAATCCACAAGAGGGACGATCAAATTAACGCCTATTCTAAAGAGAAGTCGCTGCTCTTTGATTTTTTACATGACTTGGGAGAAGCCTTTACAGAGAACTTAGATAGGCAACAACTCTTAGATACTATACTTGCTTGCTCAGTTAACGTTACAAGCGCACGCGGAGGCATCATCTACCTCTACAAAGAATCAAAGCAAGCCTTAATTTCAGAGTCGGTTGTTGGAGTTTTTCCTCCGCCCTTTCCTTTCCCTAAGGAAATGGAATTTAAAATGGCAAGCCGCGATGAATACCTAGAGAGTATTCTGCGCACTGAACCTCTGGCTATTTCAGCCAACAATCCTCTAGTAGACGTTTTTAAAGAAAGAAAAGTCCTCTATGTCAAAGCTGAAGATAAAAATCGCCCGTTCCTTTCAATGGAAGACGAAAATTTAAATTTTAGATCTCTCATAGTTGTCCCACTGCACAATAAAAAGGAATGCCTTGGGATACTAGCTATTGCTAATCCAACAGATCGAGAATCTTTCACTGAAGCTAACCTCAATCTTGCAAAATCTATTGCTCACCAAGCATTTTTCTCTCTACAAAGCACCACTTTATACGCCGAACTCGCAGAAAAACAGCGAATGGACTTTGAGCTTAATACGGCAAGAGAAATACAGACCATCTTATTACCTGAAAAATGCCCGGTTATCCCTGGTTATGATATCACTGCTATCAGCATACCCGCCCAACAGGTCAGCGGTGATTATTATGATTTTATTGAATTAGATGAGGACCACCTAGGTATTGTCATCGCCGATGTTTCCGGGAAAGGCGTACCCGCATCCCTCGTCATGGCCATATGCCGTTCCCTCATTCGTTTCCACTCTCCTACCATGAATTCTCCTACAGAGACGCTTAAAGTAGTTAACCGAATTTTATATCCCGATATACGAGAAGACATGTTCATTACCCTAGCTTATTTTGTTCTAAATCATAAAACAGGTGTTCTCACCATAGCCAAAGCCGGCCATGATGCTCCCTTACTTTGCACGGATAACTTTGAAAATATCAAAACCCTTCAGTCGCCCGGTATTGCTCTCGGCATTGACAGCGGAGAAGTCTTCGATAATGTTTTACAAGATTTCGTCGTTCCTCTATCAACGAATGATACTGTTCTTGTGTATACAGATGGTATGAATGAGACAGTTAATAGTGATGGAGTGGAATTTGGCCGTGAACCAATTAAGGCCTCCTTGAAAGCTGAAGCACATCGTGGAACATCACCTCTGTTAGAGGATCTTGTGCAAAGGGCTATTCATTTCCGAGGAACAGAAGTCCAAAGTGATGATATAACTTTAGTAGCATTACAGAAGAAATAATGAGTGATAAACAGACCAACAAAAGCCAACTAAAAGAAGAAGATAAGAACTTAGAAACTTCTATCGAGAACGAAGCCATTGAGGAAGAGAAGAACCTTGAGGCACCTGAAGTAATTGAAGCAAAATCTTCAGAAAACGAGGAAATAGAGAAACGGGTAACTCCTGAGCTCTCTCCTGAAGAAAAAATTGCCCAACTACAAGATACCGTGGTTCGAATGCGTGCAGACTTTGACAATTTCCGCAAGCGTTTACAAAAAGAGAAGGAAGACTCTATCCGTTATGCAAACGAAGGCCTACTAGAATCTCTCATACCTATTTTTGACAACTTTGAATTGGGACTCCAGGCAGCTGAGCAAGCTACCGATGTAAAGTCCCTAGTGATGGGTATGTCAATGGTCAAAGAGCAACTTAAGCGCTTTCTCGATGATTCTGGACTTACCCAAATTGACGCGAGAAGTGGCGAATTCGACCCACATGTCCATGAGGCTGTTTCACACGAAGAATCTTCTGATGTGCCTGAAGGTCAGATTATCACTCAACGTCGCAAAGGGTATAAACTTAAAGACCGACTTATACGCCCCGCAAGTGTAGTCGTGGCTAAAGCCCCTAGTGAAAAAGAAGCAGAAGAAACTTCAAACACGGAGCAAACGAATGCCTAAATTAGGCGCTTTGCAAAAATAAGATAAGGCACCATGGCTATTTCAAAAAAAGATTATTATGAATTATTAGGAGTTTCTCGAGAGGCTTCTGCTGACGAAATTAAAAAAGCTTACCGAAAACTTGCAGTTAAATATCATCCAGACAAAAATCCAGGAGATAAAGAAGCTGAGGATCGATTCAAAGAAATTGGAGAAGCCTACGAGGTCTTAAGCGACACTAATAAAAAAGCTGCCTATGACAACTATGGCCATGCTGCTTTCCAACAAGGCATGGGGAGCGGAGGTAGAGGGTCTTCATTTCATGACCCCTTTGATGTTTTCCGAGAAGTCTTTAGTGGAGGCAATGCTGGTGGAGGTGGCATTTTTGGTGATATTTTTGAGGAAGCTTTTGGTGGCGGAGGGCCTAAAGGAAACCAACCTTCACGTGGTGCAGACTTGCGTTATGATCTAGAGATCTCTCTTGAAGATGCTGTATCTGGTTGCGAAAGAGAGATCTCCGTTCGAAAATTAGAAACATGCGACAGATGTTCTGGCTCAGGTGCTTCTCCTGGTTCAAAGACCATTACATGTAGCACGTGTGATGGTACTGGCAGAGTTTCTGTGAGCAGAGGCTTTTTCTCTATGACACAAACCTGCCCCACATGTCAAGGTGCTGGAGTGAAGATAGAAAAACCTTGCCCTCAGTGCAATGGCGAAGGTCGTGAAGCTAAAACTTCAAAAATTAAAATCAAAGTGCCATCTGGGGTAGATACAGGATCTAGACTTCGCTCCTCCAACAATGGAGAAGCCGGCACAAAGGGCGGAGGCTATGGAGATCTCTATATAGTCATTCATGTAAAGAAACACGAAATTTTTGAACGTGAAGATACCGACCTATATTGTGAAGTTCCTGTTAGCTTTGTTCGCGCTGCACTTGGAGGCGAAGTAGAAGTACCAACCCTTGAAGGCAAAGCCATCCTTCGTATTCCAGAAGGAACGGCTGGTGGAAAAATATTTCGCTTAAAGGGCAAAGGTGTTCCTGACCTTCGCGGGTACGGACACGGTGACTTGAACATTCGCATTTATGTTGAAATACCCAAAAAACTGAACTCTGCCCAGCGTAAGAAATTAGAGGAATTTGCAGAGCTCTGCGACGACAGCACACATCCAGAACGCCAGTCCTTCTTCAAAAAGGCAAAAGATTTTTTCAAATAACATCCGGTTTAGACTATGGCTAGATTTTATGCTCCAGATCTGAAACATGTGAGCTCCATTGAAGGTCCTGAAGCCTTCCATGCCTTTGCCGTGCTTCGCCTCAAAATTGGGGATTTTTGCACCCTCTTTGATGGATTAGGCACAGAACAAAAAGCTCGGATACTCAATATTGATAAAGACTCATTTGAATATGAGCCAATCATTACTCAAGCCTCACCTAAACCTCCTTGTTCACTTCATTTGTCACAAGCCATTCCTAAAGGAAAAGCGATGGATTTAATTCTACAAAAAACAACTGAGGTCGGGGTCTCTTCTATTTACCCTTTATTGTCTAATCGTTCCGTCATAGAACTTGCCGTCAATAAACAGAAACCTAAGACCGAGAAATGGGTTCAAACATCCGTAGAGGCCTGTAAACAATGCGGCCAAAATTGGCTCCCCCAAATCCATCCCTATAGCGATATTGAAACTTATCTTGGTGTTACTTCTTCTCTCAAAGGCCTTAAACTTATTGCCTCTCTACAACCAGACGCAAAATCTCTGACAAAAGTTATATCCCAGGCAAAGTCAGAAGGACTCATTAAAGATATTTATTATCTAGTAGGACCTGAAGGAGATTTTACGCCATCAGAAATGGGCGAAGCTCGCTCCTGTGGTTATATTCCCGTTTCGTTAGGCCCTAATATCCTTCGTTCAGAGACGGCAGCCATCTTTCTAACCAGTATACTATTCTACGAGCTTAATTTTGCTTAGAAATATTTTCACCGTATCTCAAGGTGTTTGACTCTGATTGATATAATCATAAGCATCATGTGTGCTTGAATCTTTGTGCAATAGGCATGCGCCTACCAGATCCAAAAGCCTTAGGAGTAATCTTTAGACCCGGTGCTGCTTGCCTCCTCTTATATTCGTTAAGATCTACTTTACGTATAATATCCCTAACTAAAAACTCGTCATGGCCCATTCCAACGATCTCTTTGACTGATTTACTTTCTTCGATATAGGCCTTGAGTATTTGGTCTAATTCCTCGTAAGCAGGCAGAGTATCTTGATCTTTTTGATTCGGAGCAAGCTCCGCACTTGGAGGTTTGGTGATCGTATTATTGGGAATAATCTCCATTTTTCGATTAATCCATTTAGCCAATTGGTAAACTTGCATTTTAGTAACATCGCTAATCACAGCTAATCCTCCGCACATATCGCCATATAAAGTGCAATAGCCAATAGCGAGTTCAGATTTATTACCCGTTGTTAAAATTAATCTATTTTGCTTGTTGGAAATAGCCATCATGGTCAGACCTCTTAGTCTCGCCTGCAAATTTTCCTCTGTTACATCTTGCTGAGAACCCTTTAGCACCTGAGCCATGTGGTTTAGAGAAGCGTTATAGATTTCTTTGATCGGCATCGTTAAGGTCTCAATTTCTAAAACAGCTGCCAATGCCTCAGCATCTTTGATACTACCCTCACTAGAATACTGGCTTGGCATCATGACACCTAAAACATTATCAGGACCTAATGCATCAACGGCAATCACCGCCGTAAGTGCGGAGTCTATCCCACCACTTAAGCCGATAGCTACTTTTTCAAAGCCACACTTGCGGACATAATCGGCAGTACCCTTAGATAAAGCATAAAACAAAGCTGTTTCATCTTCCTTCCAAGGGTCTGATGGAAGTGCCAACGCCTTGGTATCCATAACAAAAATGTCCTCACCAAATTCATTTCCTTTGGCTAATAGATCGCCATTCGCGTTAACAACTAAGCTCTGGCCATCAAAAATCAATTCATCATTTCCACCTATAAGATTTACTTGCACGATAGAAACGCGATGTTGCCTAGCAATTTCAGATAAAAGACTAAAGCGCGTTTTCTCTTTACCTAGGTGCCACGGACTTGCGGATATATTGACTAAAAGATCCACGCCCTTATCCGCTAAATCCTTTACAGGATCACACTCATAAAGCCTGTCATCCCAATAATCTTCATCGTTCCAGATATCTTCACAGATGGTTACCCCAATCTTCTGCTTCCCTATGCAAATCACCTTATTATTTGAACCCGCCTCAAAATAACGGTCCTCATCAAATACATCGTACGTAGGAATAAGCGACTTGTGGACTCTCGCTACCTCCTGCTGTTTTTGCAGCACTACGGCCGAATTAAAGAGAGCTTTTCCAGGACGGTCAGAATTCCTGGTTAAACAGCCTACGATTAATGGAACCGCGCCTACACTCGCTATGATTTCTAGTAAAGTAGCTTCATCCTTGGCAACAAAATTCTCATATAAAAGCAGATCTCTCGGCGGGTATCCAGATATGCTTAGCTCTGGTGCGATTACTAATTCAGCTCCTTGATGCACACACCATTTATAGCCACCCAAAATTTTCTCTGCATTTCCAGTGAAATCACCAACCTTCGTATTTATCTGTAGACACCCAACATTCATCTTCTTCCAAGACTATCCTCTAAGCTTGGAGGTTTGTCGACATCGTAGATTCATGAATGCCTATACATGCATATACTTTAATTTGTTTTATCACAAGATTGACACAGTGTGAATTTCAACTATTTTCCATTGTTTATCTAAACGAATTTAAAAGGACCAATCGAGATATGGCAGTTCCAATTTCGCAAGCGTGGACAGTAGCAAGTTATGTGATTTCTCAAAAAATCAAGGGCAACAAACATTATCCCCTCGTGCTGATGTTAGAGCCTCTTTTTCGTTGTAATCTAGCCTGTGCAGGCTGCGGCAAGATTCAATATCCAAACCATATTCTAAACAAAAGACTGACTCCAGAGGAATGCTGGAAGGCTGCAGATGAATGCGGCGCTCCTATGGTTAGCATTCCTGGTGGTGAGCCCCTTATTCACCCCGAAATGGATAAAATTGTGGAAGGTCTAGTTCAACGCAAGAAATATATATATCTCTGCACGAATGCTTTGCTTCTTAAAAAGAAAATCGATTTATTTAAACCGAGCAAGTACCTCACATTTTCTGTTCATATGGATGGCTTAGAAGAAGAGCATGATGTTGCCGTATGCCGTGATGGTACCTACAAAACAGCCATTGAAGGAATCAAAGAAGCTATCAAGCGTGGATTTCGCGTTACAACTAACACAACTCTATTTGACGGTGCTGAGCCCGAGCGTGTCAGAGAATTCTTTGACGAAATGATGGGACTAGGCATTGAAGGTATGATGCTTTCACCTGGATACAGCTACCAAAAAGCACCTGACCAAGAAAACTTCTTGCAACGCAATCGCACCAAAGAACTTTTCACACAGATTCTCGACAATCCCAAAAAGACTTGGAAGTTTAATTTATCTCCTCTCTTCCTTCAATTCTTGCAAGGCAAGGTAGACTACGAGTGTACACCATGGGGTAACCCTACTTACAACATTTTCGGTTGGCAAAAGCCTTGTTACCTCTTACAGGATGGTTACGTCCCAACTTACCAACAACTTATCGATGAGACCGAGTGGGAAAACTATGGACACACTAGTGGCGAAGAACGCTGCAAGGATTGTATGGTCCACTGCGGTTATGAGGCCTCTTCTGTAGACGATACCTTCAGTTCTTTTGGAGGTTTTGTCAGAACGGTAAAAGCTACACTAGCAAACTAATTATTATCTCCTCTTAAAAGAAAGGAATCTCTCTATGCCTCAACAAGATAAATCAGCGCCGAGTAACTTATCAAATGGATGTAGTGAATATGAAGGAAAAATTTATACACCATCTACGCATGATGAGTTGGTAGATATTGTCAGGCTTGCCTTTGATTATCGCGGTGATGTTACATTAGCCCTCAATGATGGTAGTGAAAAAATTGGTTTTCTTTACAATTACAGCCCTGAGGCTGACCAAGTAATGATCTTTATCACCGAGGGGCGCCAATCGGTGCCAGAAACTATTAAATTGTCTAACATAGATAAAATCGATTTTTCAGGAGATGACAAAGCTTTTGGAAAATCGTGGGATAATTGGATGGCTAAGAGCAAATCACAACGCCAAGAGGAAGCTAAAGCTATAGCCGAAGAACAGCGTGAGCTTGGCATCCTTTAAAATTCTATTTAATTAGTGGTGCTTTCAAAAACTGGCTCATTAAAAAATAGTTTGAGGTGCGCGTAAATCTAGACCACTCAAATGTATCTATTTTCCATAGAACATACTGTGCGCTATCGACTATAATCTAAGATCTATGTCTCAGACATTATCTCCATAAATTATGATAACTTATTCTAGTACAATTCAAATATACATGATTTGGCAATAGAATCCGAATAAGTTGCACAGGAAAATGACAAAAAGGTTACAGAAGTCGGATTTTGTTGCATCAAACGGTGATACTGTAAGTTGAGTTTTTGCTTCATAAAAACAAAAGACTTAGGTAGATTTTTTTAGCCTTGTGTAATGTTCTGCATCATTCATAACACGCCTTTAAATTTTCAGTGACAAGATTTTGTTTAGATCATGCTCATTTGCACGAATTCCCTCAAGAAGTAGGTTTTCGACTTTCTGTTTCGTTAAGACAAGATTAGTAATAGAATAATTTATTACTAAAAAATAGTAATATAACTATTTTTTTCCTAGCAAAGGCTTAAAGATTTGATACATTTGGCGGCTTATGGCACGCAAGCAAAGATTATCATGGAAAAAGCCGTTACTCACGGTCGGGACTGTATCAACCTGGAATGGACTCTCTCACCTGGAATCCTCCGAACCACTAGTAGATTTGATTGAGGTGCGTCTAGATGCTCTATTTGCAAAAGACCGTTCACCAGAAAATATTATCAAAATACTGAAAAAGCGTAAGACAAATGTAATTCTTACATTAAGAACTCGGGATGAAGGAGGACTCTATTCTTGGAAATCAACTGAGCGTGTTTTAATTTTCGAGCAATTGCTACCTTATGTTGATGTCATAGATATAGAGCTTAAAAATGTTCATTACCATAGGGATATCTTGCGCTCCGCACGTTCTAAAGGAAAAAGTATTATCCTTTCTGCACATTCCTTAAGCCGCAAACTGACACCTCGCAAAGCAGCGAGATGGATGAGTGAATTCAAAAAACATCGCGCTAATGTTTACAAGATTGCTTCTCTAGCACGTAATTGCCAAGACCTAGGACTTCTTACTAGGTTAGTTCTAGAGAATCGCTCGAATATGGCTGTCATGGCAACAGGCAAAATGTCTCAAGTTTCTCGAGTCGTCTTATCAGCGCTAGGTTCTAAGTTAGTTTACGGTTATTTAGATGAGCCTATGGCAACCGGGCAACCCCCTGTAGAAGAAATTAGAACTATGTTAGATCCCATAGGACTTGTTTGAGCTTAAAATAAGACCGTTTATATCAATCTTATTTTGATATTAAGTCAGCGCAAAGTTTTCCACCATTTCTTGACAACCCTTTAAGTCTAGCTTGCCACTGGCAAGCTGAGGAATTTCCGAAATTTCGAAGATTTCCTTAGGCATCCATAAATTAGGTAAACCTTGTTGCTTAAATAGCTTTTGCCAATCCGTCTTTGGCACAGACTTGGTCGTGAGTCCTATGAGAATCTCTCCTTTTACATCATCTCTAATACCCATGACAACGACATGTGCATCTTCACTCAAAATCTCAGTAAAGATTTTGCTTAGCTTTTGCTCAACGGTTCCGTGAGGAACCATTTCGCCTCCGATTTTAGAAAACCGTGATAACCTACCCTCAATATATAGAAACCCATCTTTATCTACATAACCCAAGTCGCCAGAACAATACCAACCATTCTTAAGAACTTCTTTCGATTTTTTTTCATTTTTTAAGTAGCCCTCAAAGACATTGGGGCCTTTAAACCATAAGAGTCCTGTCTCAGTAGGATTTATCTGCTCGTTGGTTTCAGGGTGAGTCACCTTTACCTCAATCTCAGGAAGTACCTGACCCGTGCTGCCAATTCTACGATATTGACTATCTTTTCCTATATCAATCTTTGGTGTTTTAGTATTAGGACGATTAGCAGAAATAACAGGAGAAGTCTCAGTCATACCATACCCTTCGCAAACAGGAATCTTCATTTTGTTCTCAAAATCTTCCATTACTTGTCTAGGTAATTTTTCTGCTCCAACAACTACCAAGCGTAGGCTCTTAAGCTGTTCCAACTTCCCTTTGCGAGTATATGAGCGAAGAAAAGTAGGGGTTGAAACTAAAAGCTCCACTTCATATTTTTCAACAGCAGCAATGATTTTACTACTATCTAGTGGAGAAATATAAGTAATAACTCTGGGGCCACAAATAAGCGGCCAAAATAGAGTCACTGTAAATCCAAAGGAATGAAAGATGGGTAAACATCCCATAATTGATGAAGCCAATTCCCTTGGAAATATTTCCTGAACCTGGTAAACATTCGCGACAATATTTCTGTGTGTCAAGACGACACCCTTTGGATTACCAGAACTTCCGCTGGTGAATAATACTCCTCCTTCTCGACTACCTCCTTTTTCACTCAGGTTTAATGATTTTACAATCTGTTGACTTGATTGGACGAAAACCATGAAGCGTTGAAGGAATATCTTTATTTTACCAATTTTTAATAATTGTGTTTTAACATCGATCAAATTCTTTTTTTCAGGCCAAGGAAAATCTTTAGCTTTCTTGATCATAATATCGGTGGATATGACTGTTGTTATTTCACTCAGCTCCATGCATAGCTCATTAGCTTTTCTACCCATAGTAAAATTAAAATTTACAGGCACTTTATCAGCTAAAACACAGGCTAAGTTTGTAACAGTTGCTCCAATACCCGGAGGAAGAACAATCCCTATACGCGAATCATGAACATACTGCTTGAGCCACTTTGCAAGACACCAACTTACAGCAAGTATCATCCCTCCGGATAAACTTCGCTGTTGAAAAGCATCAGTAATCATGATTTGAAATTGTCTACTTTTCAAACCTCGTACGCAGGCAATCCCTAGACTATCTTCAATTGCTTTATTTAACATGGAAAACTAGATTTACTGATCTGAATTAAATAGAAGATGGTGACACTCTTCCTTAAAGGCACTACGCTTCAATTTTGTTTTGATAGGTGCCGCTATGAGTGAAATAAGTCGGTCAAAGTCTCTTGCTCTCAGTTCACTTCTTTGATAACCAATTTCCGTCAAAGCTTCTTCTAGAACATCTAAAGCCTTTTCTTCACCAAATTCCTCAATCATAAATTTATCAAAAGCCTTCCAAAATTTTCGCGACAAAGTCACAGTCCCATTGAGTACTTCTTCTCGATCTGTAAAATGCTCTTCTTTAGGAATTGACTCTGACTTTGGCACCGCTTCTTCTTCTAATTCTTTTACATCTGTAATCTCCATCCGAGAAGAGGGTTTAAAAAGTATTACATTTAAGGATCGTAATACAAAAGGCACACTCACATCAGTTTCCACTAGCACTCCGATCACCACATAATCACTTGCTCCTAAAACAAATGAGCCATTCGCAAATTCAAATGAAGACTGTGTCACGGGAAGCTTCTGCGTTTTGAATGTCTCAAGAAGGCTGAGTAGATATCTTATCAGATCATTACGAACTGGAGCCAAGGAGTTATGATGATCTATCTCATAAATAACACACCCATCTTTATCAAAAGCAATAACTGCTCTCACTCCCTCTAAACTTGAGAGCCCCTTAAGAGGTGTCGTGTTAATTGGATTTTTCATTTAAATGATTAGTTCTCAATTCCTTGAGCTCTATAACTGAGCGATCTATACTTCGATATGCTCTGCCTGGGCTCCACTTGGCATTAAAAAAAGCTGCAATTAAAGAATTACCCGTACCCTGCTGAACAAACAAGATATCATCTCCCTTAATTGAGACTTTTGAAGGACCGCCTTGATCTAATATAGTAGATAGGTCCGTTGCAACACGCATCATAAAGCTTGCCATGCGTTTAGCCGCAGAAGCATTACCCAGCCCAGAGCGATCGAGAACCTCTCCTTCCTCACTAATTTCTGCAGCCAATATAATACCAGGAACTTTCCGAAAAACAGGATCTATTTCTGACATCTCTCCATTTGGCTTTAGACCCAATGACGGCTCGACACCCAACTCTAAAGGATTCTCCTTTGTCGTTGCCTTATCGATAACAGCATCACATTGTTTCAGCAGCTTCTCCCACTTCGTTTTAATCGTATGTTGAAAGGTTGTCGCAGTAGGCTCTAAACTAAATTTTCCTTGTTGTAATCTTAATAGCTCAAATAGAGCCTTTTTGCCTTTAAACTGACTGGATCTGGCATGAATTACTCGACCGTCTTTGACAACAATAATGCCCTTTTCGACTGCAGTTGTAATACTTACCGTGAGAGACTGCGGCATGAGGCAAGCCTCTTCGATAAGGTCCAATAAACAAATCCACTTTAGCTCACCTCTAATAATTGCCATATGATTTCTCTATTACCTATGGTAATACCTATCCAACCCTGAAGCTCAAAGTTCTTCAGCCAGTGTCAAAACATCCCTTAAGCTATCAATTGTCCACACCATCTCATTATTTTCCAAGGCCAAATTTGGAGTCAATGAAAGAATGTTTCCATCAACCCCACCGGCCAAAAGAACCATTCCACAACGTAAGCTTTCTAAAACTAAAAACTCCGTTCTTTGAGAAGCCACTTTTCCATTTCCATCTGCAATCTCAAGCCCCCACATTAATCCGCGACCTCGTAATCTTGCAAGGCAGGTATGCTCTTGAACTAATCTGTATAATGCTTCGTACCATATTTTTGATAATTGCCCGACCCATTTCTGCGTCGATTTCTTCTTCCAATAATGGATAGACTCCACTGCCATGGCACAACCAATGGGATGGCCTAGAAAAGTGCTTGTGTGTAATGCTTCCCCCGTACTCTTGGGCCAGTAATCCATGATCTCTTCCTTGCCCACACACGCAGAAATGGGAAACCCTCCACTTAAAGCTTTGCCCAGGCAAACAAGATCAGGGTAAACGCCCTCTGCTTCACAGGCAAAAAAATCACCAGTTCGATAAAACCCTGTGTAAATCTCATCGAAAATCAAGAGAACACCATATTGCTCTGAAATATCTCGAAGTAGTCTAAGAAAACCTTTAGGTGGAACTACCTCTCCTCCCCTACCTTGAATAGGTTCCACTAAGATCGCTCCATAGTCTTGATTTGCTAGTAATTCTTCTAGTTGAAAAACAAAAGGCTCTTTCCAATTATCACCAGCATCTAAATAGTGAGGAAAAGGTACAAATGATGCAATGTCTGCTAATTGCTTTTTGAATGGCTCATGGAATTCACGACGACCAGTAACAGTCATTGCACCATAACCAAGTCCATGGTAGCCAGATTCAAAGGCAATAATTCTCCTCTTACCTGTTACCAACCAGGCTGTTTTCATCGCTGCTTCAACCGCTTCGAATCCAGAGTTCCCTAGTATTGATTTACCTTTACCTAGCCCCCATCTTTCATAAGTGATTTCTGAGAGCAATTCACAAAGCTCTGCTTTTGCCGGACATGGATGAACATCCCCCATTGCGTGATATAATAGACCAGCCTGCATCTGCATGCACTTAACTAATGCCTGATCCCCCCACCCCATTGTAGACACACCGAACCCACTCGTTAAGTCAAGATAGCAATTACCATCAACATCCCAAATATTGCAGCCTTCCGCGCGATCCCAAAAGATAGGAAAATGTGGAGAAAGATAGGTAACATTCTGTGACTCATAGCTCTGCAGCTTTTTACTTAATTGCAAAGATTTTGGGCCAGGAACCTCTGTTATTAATTTAGGTAGCACACCATGATAATGGCCCAACTCCACCTCTTTTACAATCCTGAGCTATTTTCAGCCAATTTCCTTGCATCCCCATAGAATTTGGTGTGAACTACCCAAATATAATATGTCTGAGCAAGATTCCTTCGCGTTCTATGAGGCGCTTGAACAAAATGATAAGCCAGAAGAGCCGAAGTTGCGCGGATCAGAACAAAGCTATAAAAGAGCCGAGACTTTTAAGGATCTCAGAACGTATCCATACTCAACCTATAAAAAGATAAAGAACCAGGAGACAGCCCGAATGCCTAACACAATTCATAGACCCATAGATGGTAAAAGGAATATTGAGCGCCAAACCCGAGAACAACGCACCGTTAATCAAGTTCTCAGTGGTATTACTCTTACTATCATATGTGGCATCGTTTTGGTTGGAGCATTGGCGGGAACTGGAGGGTATGTTTTATTTAAGCAAATCAATCAACAAAGTGTCACTATTTCTGATTTGGAAAATAACAGCAATATGCGTCTTGCCGCACTTGAAGAACGCCTCTTAATCAAACACGCCGAACTTACCGAAGCTTTTGCCAACTCCAACCGCCGTATCATGGAGCTTGCCACCAACTTTGAACAGTACCGCAATGAAACTACTGAAAATCTGAAGAAGGCTCAGACTAACATCAATACGCTATACGCTGAAAACCGCCGCCTTAAAAAACAAATCTCCTCTTACGAGCGGCGACTTGATGAACAAAACGATCTTATCTCTCTTTATGAAGCGCGTAGAAGCAGATTTTTTCGCTGATTGAAGGATATGGGACTCGTTGAACTTAGACGCCTTTATTCTGAATGGCGCATACGCTTAAGACGCGTACAGGAGGTCATCCAGCCCACTGTATGGTCAGAGCAAGACTGGAATAGGTTTGCTCACTCTCTAGTCATCGTCATCAATAAATATGGGAATACATGGGACCAAGAAGAAACAAAATTTTCTGACATTCGCTGGGATGTCGAAGGAGATGCCCAGCTCATTTGCCAAACCGAAATAAGTCCTTCTAAAAGGTCTCTTGTCGTTGCACAACAAGGTGGGTTTGCTGATAGTAATCATAACTATACCTGGTTCTACGCTGAATTTAATGAACAAGGGGAGTTTATTGGCAACCCTTATTGGGTTGATGGAAATTGGAAAGACGCTTTAGCCATGGTTCTACTCCCTCAACAAATGGCAGCGGGCTTTTATCTCCAAGCGTCTTATAACGACGGTTTAAAACAAAACCTTCTCCTACAAGACGCAAAGAGTGAGGGAGAGAATAAGTGGTTAGAAAAGAGCTACGAAGAAGTTACTCAATCCTAGACCATCCTTACAACCATGAGCAAAAGCTTTAGCTACCCTTAGCTACCAAATTGACTAAGAACTTGAGCTGCTTTACCCTTGGCCTCCAATATCAGGTTGCCTTTCCTGTCCAAAAACAACTCCATGTCATCTACTATTACTCGTCGCTCAAGTAACAATTTTAACTCTTTGGCACCTAACTCAGCTACACCTTGAGCACCACCTTCTGGTCCAAACATCAACTTGTTATCATTGGTTTTACTTAACACCATCTCTCTGCCATTGCTAAGAAAATTAAATGATTGCCCAGCCTCTACTTGATCGACAAGCGCAGGTCTCAACAACATACCAAAATGAAAAACACGTGGTTTTTTCCATCTGGCTTGCCATATCTTATGATCCTGATCAAAACGAATATTGGCGCGCTTTAAAAACTTCTGATTTTCCGCAATCTTCTCAATAGGCAGATGATCCATAATAGACGGATTTTCCACCTCATCTTCAATCAGATCTAACATGAGTCTACCAAAGGGGTTCTCTTGAATAATACTGGAATAAGCAAACATGCGAGCCAGCCACCGCTCTTCTCGAATAATATTCTCAGCGATAGGAAATTCCTCGCTGAAATTGATAGGACTAGGATGCCGCAAATCAACCGAAGAACTATCAGCCCAAGCAATAGACAAACTCAGCCCTACAAAAAATAGGGTTCTGAAAATGGATGTCATTTAGAAAATACAGCTCCCATATCGATTTTCAACTATGCGCATGCGTTTATATTTTTTCAACAAAAAATTTACCTAACTACAACATTATGAACAACCTAGGGAGTTATTCACAAACTGTTCACAATCAAGAGGTTCGCAAAATTCATATCTTGATATATCTAGATAAATTTTCTGATTCATCCCTCTTTGATTGCTCTTTTGGAACTCCCAGCAGTCTAAAGAATCAGACTCTGGGGATATTTTACAAAATCGCATCCATGCTTCTATTTGATCAACGCTCAGTCTATAATGTCAAAGCATGTGTAAGGGGACTCAATAGAAAAATCATTGATTTGACCGAATTTAGGACTCTGTTAATAAAAACGTTCTTCTACCGGTTGCTCAATGACTTGGTCAATCACTTCTCCAGTTAAGCGGTCAATCGCGACTTGTACAATTAGATGCTTTTGTCCTGTGACATGAAAGTCTTTCAAGTTTCGGCTGGCTGGGGTAAAGCTTCCGCTTTGTGTGATAACGTCAATCAATAAGTGCCAGGTTCTGGCATTATGAATATCTGAAAGCGCTGAGAGCAGAGCATCTCTTTGAACTTTCAAATCACGATTCGTATACGACGAGAAGGACTGTAGCATTTGGGCAATATCTACTGAGTTTGTTAGAATATTGGTAGGGTTTTCTTTAGGACCCAGATAATCTTCAATTTCATCGACGAGTTGTTCAGCTTCATTCTCTGTAATGGTTGCCCCAGGGTCTTCACCCTCGATAGGAGCTACATCTGTATTAGCTACAATAGCTTTTAAAACTTCCCTTGGTGCTTTATTGAGATTCACTTTATCAGATCTAACACTAGCTTCATTTAAACTAAAGAGCTCGAGTAATGCAGCGTCTGCTGCAGGTTGCGCAGAGTCTGGGTTTTCTTCATGGTTCAAAAGGTTGAGTGTCTTCCAAGGTAAATCGCGGCAGGCATAACTCATCTCTGCAATAGAAGTGAATGGTCTATTTAATACAATTGGACGACTTATGATTTGGCCATCAGAGTAATTAAAAGTGGCATTAGGATTATCTGCTGCTCTTATCTGACTGGAGTTACCCCGGTCGCTGTAAGACTGCTCTCCACTTGCTTTGTTAGAACTCATAGCCTTACAATCAAAATGCTGTGTTTTTACCCAGGTAGTATAACTGCCTTCATTCGTGTTATCGAAGCCCGAAAAAGCACAAAGGGCATCAGAACCAGAGTCAGAATCTAAAAGCTTTAGCAAAACATGATCGGTAGGATCTAAACCCAGATCTCTTTCTGGTTCAGATGTGCCAGTGTGCAAAAAACCAAATCTTGTAACTCTGGGGTCAGGAAAAAAAGAATATAACCTGGCGATACCATTCTTACTGAAATCCTGCTGGTTGTTACTATTGTGATTTAGCTCTTTTGATACCCTGGGAATGTAAGAACTATAGTTACCTCCGATTTCAGTGATCGTTTGCACTGGCAGCCAACTTCCTTTTACTAGCTTTTCGAGTTGAATATGATATTGCTCGGCATCTATGTACAATCTATGATTGTCAAAATTGGTGTTATCTGGTACCTGGTAATTACTCAATTCAAACTTTCCTTTATAAAAACCAAATACGTTTGAACCATCTTCTTCGTAGTAGTCATCATTGCCATTTGCATCATCAGAAAATGAGCTTGCGTCACTTCTTATCAGAAACCTCGGATCGGCAAAGTCTCCATCAAGAACAGTAAAGTTAATAAAATCGGTAACAGGGCTATCAGGACCCTGTCCAGCACCTGCAGCACCATTTCGAATATGTGCGCCGTTGCTCCAGCTTTCTGGAGTAAATTTGACTTGTATAAACTGGTCATAGAATTCAGCACTTTTGAATAAGCCATGAAATTTTAATCGGTATTCGCCGCCCTGAGATTGAGAGGCATTGCGGTGCGGGTTCCACAGATTAAAGGTCCAATGAAAGGTTGCTGAACTGTTGACCGGTAACTGATATGTAGCTGATCCATCAGAATCACCCACTATACTAGGATGTGTCACACTGTCGTAAACGACTCCCCCAATTTGATCATCAAGACGAATGGTCGTGTGGTGTCCCAGAGCAAAGAGATATGGTATGTTCTCGATCCCTGCCAAGTCGTGGTCAATGGCAAAACCAGAGCCTGATGGTCCTTCAGGATTTGAAGTAATATCATTGCGAGCTATGACTGTGGGATCGCTGTCTTCATCATATTGGTCAATAATATTTAAACCAATTTGCCAAATGTGACGTGATAGCTCACGGGCAATAGAATCTGTATCAAGAAAAGAATTTAGATGTCTAAAGGTAGAATTATTATTAAATATATTTTCAAGCACTTGGTTTTCATCTTGAGCAATCTGTCCCAGTGAATCAGGCCAGATACCAGCTTGAAGCACTTCAAAGAAGTTGGGTTCGCGTCCCTCCTCGGCAATCTCTTGAAAAGCTAGCAGCCTCTCGCGACTCCTTAATCCATCTTCATCAGGGCTAAAACTACTGTCTTCTACTACAGCTTCTTCGTCATAAGTCCACTTAAGTCCCTCTGGCTCCAAACCAAAGTAATCCTTTATTTTTGCAAGACGCTCTTCTTGGCTCATACTCTGACTCAAGTCACTTTCTTCATTAAACAGAGCAATCATCGTGAGTGGGAAACGGCTCTTTAATAATAATTCCCCTACTTGTGCTTCAGTTCCATCTCTTCTCGTAAAGGGCTTTGTCACCCTTGCGTCATTAGGAGAAGTATGAATCTCCTCTGGACTCGCTGCAGGGGTGTTAACAGGCTTCCAATCGGGACTATTTACTGCCGTGCTAAAGGTATTGACATGCGTCAAAAACTCTTCAGGGTCTCCACCGCTAAACTGATTTCTAGCCGTCTCTGAATAGGCATAATAAATGAGGTCTGTGCGATCTAGGAATCTATTTGTTACATACCCTTCTGAAGTAGGAGGTGCTACCTGATATCCATAGCGTTGGCCATAATTCGTAATATAGTCATCATATTTAGCGAGGTCGGATGCCCACTTCCAATTAAAGAGACTGATGGGGTCATCTGATTCTCCTATATAACCTGGCAATGGATTGTTATAAAGGTCTAACCAGGCTAGGCTTCCCTTTCGCTTTGATTTTGCCTGTAGGTCCTCTGGTAAATTTCCCGGAGCACCCACTACATTGATATTGATAAGACCAGAGGTGTCATATACTCGGTACGCATAACGCCCCAAGACATAGCCATGATTGAGCCTATCCCCTAATACACTTTTCAATAACCTTTCGGAAAATTTATCGAGTTGAACTGGACCATTTCGATCAACATAAATCCAATCAGGATACCCGTCTGCTAAAGTTTGCTGATTTTGAGCAGTTGTCAGTAATCTCGCCGTGTTCCAAGCTTGCGCTGAAAGCCTTCGATTGTTAAGCGAAGGATCATCTGTGCTTACAGTGCTTGCTAAACTTACATTGCTTCCTTCAAAAAACTCTACTCCTCTTCGGCTCGTTTTTAGTAAGTTTAAAATATTCGAACGAGCCATTTGCAGGGCGTGAGCATCTCGCTGTGGAGAGTAATCTTTGTCTTCTTTCGGTGTATAAAAAGCCCTTTCTGATATAGAGTCGGATGAACTTGTCACAGAGTTCTGTTCAATCTCATAGAGGGTTTCGGATATCACCTGATTTAGAGCATCTTGAGCCAATAAATCCACCATCAGCGATTTAGAATAGTGAGTAGTCGCGGCCAGATCAGTTCGGGCCGTGCTCACAAATGCCACTAGCATGATAGCTGCTAAGGCGATTAAAAATAGCACTCCCACCAAGGCAATTCCAGCTTTGGTAGACTTACCACCTTGAATTTTTTGGTAAAATCTTCTGAGCTTGTCCCATCTTCCTGATGGCTTTTCGCGTTCCTCTTGATCCTTCATAAAGCCCCGTTTTCAATTTTATGAATTAAATGATTCTTTTCGGATATCGGACTTTAAAAGATTAACTTTAGCTTTTGCCACTGCAGATTAGCTCCTGTAAGCCTTGCACTACAAAGAATAGAAGAATCGACTAAGATGTATCCAAATCTAATATTTCCGGCAGATTCCATGTTTCTCGGAGCCAAGATCTTGCGTATACCCCCGCCCTACGCGATTAAATGGCTCTATCTTGCTTGGAATCAAGCTGTTATGGAGATTTTCAATGGGCTAATAAATCATTCGGAGTAAAATCGAATGATAGGTTGTAAGACTGAAACTGTTCCGTTACAACCATAGTAGTTTGCTTATATTCAGATAAAGCCATACAAGAGTAAAAGAACACCAAGCTAAATGATCGAAAATGGAGATTTAAAGAATGAATAAAAAATTTAAATCAGGGGGGATCCTTCCAGCCTATACTTTTAAATCGGTAAACGGAGATACCTTCACATTAGGGAAACCTTCAGTGAACGGAAATTGGCAATTAGTTTTCATTTACCGCGGCCGCCACTGTCCTATCTGCGTTGAATATCTTGCTAGGCTTGAAGAACTTAGAGAAAAGTTTATGGCAGCGAAAGCAGAGATCGTTGTTGTTTCTGCTGATCCTGAAATAAAGGCAAAAGATATGGTGGAACAGACTAAGATGAAGTTCCCCGTGGGCTATGATTTATCAATTGATCAAATGAAAGAATTAGGTGTCTACATATCAATGCCAAGATCTAATGATGAAACTGATCGCCCTTTTGCTGAACCCGGCATGTTTGCTGTAAATTCTGAGGGGAAGGTTCAACTAATCGATATTTCTAATACTCCTTTCAATCGTGCCGACCTATCCGAACTCCTAGATACTGTTGAATGGATTCAAGATAATGACTACCCCATACGTGGAACTTACGAGGCCTAAAAATTCAGCTATTATAAAGCCTCTGAAAATTGCATACCTGCTGATAGAAGCTACGACTGCAAATGCTTTTCTCTGAATCCATCGCAGAGTCAATGAGTTGAACTAGCTTGATTCACGTTCCACTGAGAAAATTGGCATTTCATAGTCATTCAAGTCAGTACAGTATCATCTGTATCACTTTGAGGAATCAACCCTAAGCCTTGCAAGATATCTATTGATAGACGTTGTGCTATTAATAGCTGCAGTCATTAATATTTTTCTATATTCCTTTTTTATGTTTCTTGGGACCAAGATTTTGCAGAGGCCTTTAACTCGCTATGGCATCATTCGCATTAAAAACTCCAGGTTACTGAGACCATCCCAAAATCAATATCATCACCTCCAGCATCTGTAATCACTCCACCTGCGAAGAAATGGCTGTATGTCAAGTCAAATGCCAGATAGCGGTTCAATTGGTACTTAATGTAAATGGATGGAACATGTGCCACAAAATTTCCACTTTGGTTTGCCGTCCCAGGAAGTGGCCTTAGACCTCTCGAATAGACTGCCTCCTCATCTTCAAGACGCCAAAATAAATTCCAATCAAGCTTAACACTAAGGCTCTTGAGTGGATGCAGTGTTACAGCTGGGTCCACATTAAAGAAATTCTGCGGCACTAATACGGATGCCTCTTCAAAATAGGGTAGCTTTGGAAAAAGAGGATTGAATGTGTTTAGTTCGTTATCGTTTGGGTCATCGTCACCACTAGCAATGTTCATACTTAGTTCGACACGTGGGGACCAAGGTAGCCTTTCAAATGTATAGCCATTGATAGTCGCAACAGTCCACGCACTTATGTCAGCATTTCCAAAATCGCCAAGCTGGTAAATAAACTCATAATTCCAATCCCAGGCTCCTTGCTTGCCAAATAACCTTGAGCCCAGTGAATGCCGGGTTTCATTGGCACTTCCTTGTGTATAAACCCTATTTCCCCGGTAGGTTCCAAGGTAGTAAAAGTCTGCTTTGGTTAGCCCATAGTCCCAAGTAGTATAAACTCCCCATAAACTTGAATCATAATCAGCGTCATCATCAAAGGCATATTTTTTGATCTCAGTCTCATACGTGGCAAGAAGCGTGATATCCCCTCCAAATATCTCACTATCCACACGTATTCCATCAAAATTCTGACGAACATTTGGTCCATTGCGTAAAGAAACTAGACGAGCCGAACCTAAAGAAATATGTTGCCGCCCCACACGCAGACGATAATTCGCCAGAGACAAATCGGCAAATGCTTGTGCTAAATCCATGTTGTTCTCATCAAAGGGACCCGATTGAATCTCATGGGTGAAATTCAAGTAGCTACCAAATTCAACAAAGGTGCGAAAATGTTCATTGATATATAAATCTCCATGTAAAAGGATTCTTTGTAAAAAAATGTTTCCGTCATCCTCAATTGGTAAAAGACCAAACCGATCATTTCCGAATACATTTAACCGCTCGCGAACTGAACCGCCCAAGGAAAGATAAGCATCTCCTTGTAAAGGCAAAAATTTAATTTGTTCATAGCTATTGAGAGTTTCTTTTTCTGAAAGATAAGAATAATCCTCAAGCCACCGAAATGGGGATATCGTTGGTGGTTCAGCGTGAATATTAAGTGTTAAAATTCCGCTCAACCAAAAGCCAATTAAAAAAACTTTTTCATCATTCATTAAACACTCCCATCTCGCTCACTCATAGTTCTTATAAATAACGCGAGACTAAATAATAGTTAAGCATCATTCCTTTACTATAAAATCATAATTCTCGCTTCGTAGCCTGATTCATTCCTTTTGATTCAAACCGAATAATTATACCATTCAGATTAAAGCTAATGCGGTTCAATTTCGCCATATGGTAAGATAATTAGGATCGCTTTCTATTAGTCGTAAAAGTAACTTTTTAACCATGAGGTGTTTTGTTCTTTTTATTCTGGGCTGTTCTGTTTTTAATATGGTTAGTCAAATTTCAGCACAAGTAGAAGAAACAGCTACTTGGGGCGGAAGAGGTCTAACTACCAATTGGGAAGATGCTGCCAACTGGACAACAGCAGCCTTCCCCGACAATGATTCAACCATAGAGTACCGTGTGACCATTGATGGTGCCAGCAATCAAGGACAACAATCAGTCGTTACCCTGACTGGGTCCAGTGGTAATATAGAAATCAACACACTACAACTCTTTAGCAATGTCGCAATCGATCCTGACACGCTTATTATCGATGACAATGTGAATCTTACCATTGAGCAAGATAATGCCGTCGGCACCACTTCCTTCATTAATAACGGAGGACTTATCCGAGTTGTATCAGCGGGTGCATTCTCGCAGCTTATTGTCAGGGGAGGAACGGTTGATCTAACTGGCAATGGAACTATCCGATTAGAAGACGGAACACGAGCAAGAATCAACGGAAACGGCACCTCACCTATTCTCAATAATGTTAGCAATACCATCGAGGGCTATGGGCTATTAGGTAATAACCAATTAGGTCTCATAAATGGAGGTGTTATAAGTGCCAACATCAATGGGGAAACCCTTCAAGTCAATGCTTCCCCGAATGCCATGACCAATTCAAATATCATGAGAGCTTCCAGTGGCGGAATTCTTCTTATTAATGGAACTGACATTACTAATTTAGGCAGTGGTGGTCTCCAGGTATTTGATAACAGCTTAGTCAATTTGGACAGTTCTACTTTGATCGATGGGACTCTCATTAGCACAGGGACTGGTAGATTTCAAATCGTGGATAGCTCTACCATCGATGGGAGTACTTCAGGAGATGTTCTGATTGAAGCACCCATCGATGTATTAAATGTACAAAACTTAACCCTTGTCGGAGACATTGATAACTCGAATACCATCCATGTGAATGGCACCGGTTCTTTAAACCAAATAGTCATAGAAGGAACAGTCACGCTGAAGAGCAATGGAAACATCGTTCTATCGGATGATCCCAACAATCGAATAAACAGTGGGGGCTCCACTCCCGTTCTTAATAACCTGAACAACACTATTTCTGGCGCTGGTATTATCTCTAATAACAACATGGGAGTCATCAATGGTTCCTCTGCTCTTATTTTAGTCGATGGCACCAACAGCCTACGCCTCAATCCAAACAGTTCCGACCTTAAGAATGCCGGAATCATTCGAGCAATTGGTTCTGGTGGGATTCTTTTTCAGGGCGGTGATTACTTCAATTTTATTAGCGGCGATGAAGGACTTATTGAGATCATTGGAAGTTCTCTGCAGCTAGACGGGGGGGCTGATGTGAGCGGAGGCGAGATGCAAATAGAAAATGCTTCCACACTTATACTAAATGGGGGCGATTATATCGATGGCAACCTGGATGTCGATTCCAGCAGCTCGATTTCTGTCATCTCCTCCGGTTGTGTGTTAGGGGGAAATGTCACCCTTGATGGAGATACCACAATCAACGCAAACGCGCAACTCACCTTGTTAAGCGATGGCAATTATACTAACACTGCCACCATTAGCTTAAATGCAACAGACACTCTGTTGAGCCAATTCATTTGTGATGACGGCCCTGTATCACTATCTGGTGGCGGAGTTGTTACTTTAAGTGATTCGACGAGAAACCGTATTACCGGCAGTGGATCATCTCCATCCTTTACCAATATGGATCACCTCATAGAGGGTGCAGGGGAATATGGACTCAATCAACTTACTCTAGAAAATCAGGGTACCATCCGCGCCATCTACACCACACCACTCATTATCAACCCTGATACTGGTGGCATGACCAATACCGGGACGATGGAATCAATGGGATCAGGAGCGATTCTTCGATTATCTGCCACTGACTACTTCAATGACGGAGGCATCATTCAGGCACAAACCGGAAGCAGTGTCGAGTTTGACCAAGCTGACATCGTCAGCGGAACTTTACAGACATTTGGAACCGGTAAACTCATAGTTCCATCAGGAACCTTTGAATGGGATGGAGGTCCGGGAGCTACTCTGGCTGGAAATCTTGTAGTCGAGAATGCTGCTGTCTTAAATCTAAACGGCTCTTTCAATATCGGGTCGAGTCTAATTGAAGTAAAATCCAGCGGAGGTAGTACCACGATAAGTATCGATGGAACCAGTACCTTGACCGGAAATGGTACGATACAATTCTCTGATTTTATTAACAATCGAATCAACAGTGGTTCTGGAGCAGTTCGATTTATCAATGATGGCAATACCATTCAAGGCTCCTTGGAAATAGGATTGAACAACATGGGATTCACCAATAACGCACTCGTCAATGCTACCGGAACTGAAGGAATCATCATAGACACCAACGGCAATGGTCTTGTCAATTCAGGCACTTTTCGATCCTCCAACCCTTCCGGGCTCTTGCGTATCAGAACACCTGTAACTTTTGATAATACGGGAGGAATCATTGAGGCGCTAGATGGTTGTACGGTTGAGTTGCAGGCAGCCGATATCTCAGCAGGCACTTTGCAAACCACGGGTACGGGACAGATTGTTGTCACCGACAGTTTGACCATCACCAATACTGGCTCCACCACTTTGAATGGTAACTTTTCTGTTAATAACAATGAAGCCTTAACTCTTTTCGGTGATTTCACTGTTGGTTCCAGCAACTTCAAGCTTAACGGAAATTCCAATGCCACCTTCTTAATCATACCAGGAGATCATACGATAACCGGAACCGGAATCATTGACATGGGTGATAATGGCTCCGGCCGCATCAATGAGCCCGTTACAGGCGCTGTAGGTGGAGAAGTCCTAACCATTAATGATATGACTATCATTGGATCAGGATTGCTGGGGAACGACAACATCGACTTTATTAACAATGGAACAGTTCGAGCGACAAGTGAAACCAGCACTCTTGAAATTAATGTACCAGGTACCGACTGGTGGGATAACCCGGCTCTAGGAACTCTTATTGCCGAAGGAGCGGCCGGGATGCACATCAGACAGAAGTTTCGTAACACTGGCACCGTGCAAATTAATTCTGGAAGTCAGTTTGTCGTAGATGGAGAATACGGGCAACTCGGCAATGGCACCACTGTTGTCAATGGAACACTAACTCCCTCTGGGGATATGAACATCGCATCACCGTCAACTCTTTCAGGGTCTGGTATACTAAACTCAGATGTCAATTTGCAAGGCACACTTTCTCCAGGAAACTCCATTGGTAGTATCACCATTGCAACGGGCAACCAGCTTTTCCTAGATTCCGGATCCGAGTTATTTATCGAAATTGCCTCTAAATCAGATTTTGATAGCTTGGAAACGGTGGCGTCTTCAATCCTAGCAGGAGGGGCAACTGTAACGGTTGATTTCGTAAATGGTTATGCCCCAGAAAATGGGGATACCTTCACCATTTACAGTGGCGCTCTGCCTCAGCAGTGGGAGGTCTTGATGGCTTCAGTTCCTCCACTGCTCCCGTTGGCTTTACTGCAGTCACAACTATAAATGATTCCGGTCAAATTATTATTGGCATCGGAACAACCAATACCAATACCTACGAGAATTTTCAGCAACTCTATTACACCGCTCAAGAAATTCTCGATGGCGATGCCGATCCAGATACTGATATCAATGGCGACGGCATCCATAACAAAACTGCTTTTGCCCTAGGACTTAATCCTCTTGTGTTCCATACAGATATTTTTACGCCGCTATTTATAGAGATCGATGGGGACTTTTATTTTGCAGTTGATTATACTCGTCCAATAGGGCCAGATAAACCGCTTGGAGTAGTCTACAACCACGTTCGCAGTTTGGATTTAGTTAGCTATGATCAACCTATAATCGTTGAAAGTGTCATCGACAATTTGAACAATACTGAAACAGTCACCTTTCGCTCGGCCGAGCCGCTGCTTGATAGAGCCTTCATGATGCTGGCAGTAGAACTGCAATAGAAGCTAAGCTCGAAGAATCCAGAGAAAAGCTTCTTTTAGCAAAAGCTGAGATCCTAGTGGCTTCTGCCAATCCCTACACAAGAGCGAAAAATGTCGCAGAGCAACTCAAAGTAAAATTCCCTAGGGCTATACTATCGCAATGAATCCTATGAAGGGACTTGGTGTTTACACCTCAGTGCCTCGTTACGTAGACACCCCTACTCAAAAATCCTGAACGGTTGGTCGGAGAATAATTTCATTAACATCCACATCTGCTGGCTGCTCTATTGCATAGGCAATCGCACGAGCAACTGAATCCGCTGGAATGGCATTATTCTCATAAAAATCATTTAGGAATTGCGCACTTTCGTCATGAGACGATCCATGCTTAAGTTCGGAATCAACGGCACCTGGCTCAATACATGTCGTTCGTATTTTACCACCAACTTCGTGGCGCAATCCCTCACTTATAGCTCTAACAGCGAACTTGGTGCCACTATATATAGTTCCACCGGGGCTAAATACTTTGACGCCTGCAACAGAAGAGATATTAATGAATTGTCCACTTCCCTGTTTTTCAAAGGCTGGTAAGGCAGCCGCAATACCATACAAAACACCCTTGATGTTGATATCAATCATTCGGTCCCATTCGTCGACATGCAGTGCTGATATTGGAGAAATAGCCATCAGTCCAGCGTTATTAACCATCACATCTACACGATCGAAAACATCGATAGCTTTGTTTACAAGCGCCGCAACATCACTATTCGAGGTTACATCCGTCACAAAATAATCTGCGTTGCCTCCAGCCTCTTTTATATCTTTAACAATTGATTGCAATTTATCCTCTCGACGTGCCCCAAGAATGACCTTGGCACCCAATCTTGCTAAATGGCGTGCAGTAGATTCACCTAGGCCGCTGCTACCGCCAGTGATGACCACAACTTTATTTTCAATATTCTTGCTCATGTTCTACTTCCCTTACAATGTGTAATTTGATATTTCTTCTGGTAAAGTGTCGTTAAATAATATTCCGATTTGTTGACATATTCAGCATAACAGGATCTGAAGGCCGGATAATTCCACTCCCAATAGAGTCTAACGCATAAATGACTCATTACCAAAATAACATTTTATCCTAAATCACTTTTCTAGGCATTAGAGATACAGATTCTACAGTGCTTTTGAGAATTCGGTGACTGCCGATTTAAGCTGGGAGAGAAGTTCAGCATCGGTGACTCCCTCCTCCCTAGAAAAGTTTTCATGAAACGAAGGTAAAGAAAATGTGGTAACTACCTTAGCTCCTAAGTGTGGAAAAGTTGCTTCTGCTGCTGATAACACGGTGCTGGCACCTCTCTGACCAGGAGAAGTGCTAAGCAGAAGCATAGCTTTTTCAGACCATAGCTTTTGCTTGTGACGGGAAGCCCAATCCAGAATATTTTTAAAGGCCGCCGAATAACTACCGTTATGCTCAGCTAGAGACAGGATGACTCCATCACTCGACTCAATGAGCTGAACCAACTGTTGTGCCAAATCAGGAACACCACCACTAGATTCTCGTTCAGGTGAATAGATGGGCATCTCATAGTCATTCAAATCTAGAACCACCTTCTTAGTATCACTAAGAAGAGATCCTGCAAATGTTGCTAGAGACCTATTAATTGATGTGATGCTGTTACTGGCGCCAATGATTAGTATCTTTTTCATATTCCATTTTCCTGTTAATTATCAATTTTAATTTAATTAAAAAGCGCACAGAAGAGACTCTTTAAAAAAAGATATTTCTGTTGTTTTAATAGGGTATGAGACCGCAGCCTTTTTTTGCCAGGTGATAGCTATTGCCACTATGAGGAATAAACCTGATCTGTTCACAAGAATTGAGACTCTCTTATTGAGGTAAGTATGAATCATCCCCCAATAGTAGAGTTCCTTATTTTGGAGCCTTAGCACACGCATTTTTGGTGACATAATAATTCGCCATAGGAATCTCAATACCATTTTTACACCCTTCATGTAGATGAACCTATAAGTAACCCTATTACTAATAGAGTCAATAGTATTAGTGATTATTGATTAGAGATCTTTCAAATAGATGCATGCTGTAAAGCTTTCGGGTCATTTTATGGAATTATTGGGAGATAAAAAATTGTCTGATAGAATAACCTGCCTTCTGATACCTTATTTTGAGGGTTACTTCATTACACATAAAGCTATGCCTATGTCCAAAAAAGAAACTGCTAAAATGCTAACCGAACTCTGCTGCAAGAACTATTTAAAACCATGATTCTAAACTATCTTGAGTAAGCCAAATCAGGCTCTCCAGATTGTTTGACCTTTGGATACTTTCCCCCTACTCGCTCAAAGGTCTCTGTTCTACCAAACCAACCAATCAGTAGATATCCTCTTACTTTCAGTGCTCCCGTTTTAGGCTCAGACCAAATATAACCATCATATAAAATCCCCTTGTCTGGATCATATACTTTTCCTCCTTCCCAATGCTGCTGTTTTTCATTCCATCGAAAGCCTTCCATGACTGTTAATCCTAAAAGAGGTCGCCCCCTCAATGTCTCATCAGGATTTTTTTCATCCAACATATGCTGTGCACTTTTCTTGAGTGCTATCACTTTGACTTGTAATTCACCATTTATGACAGATGCCTCAAGCTTTCCATCACCATCAATCAGCATCCAATAAACACCCTCTGCCGGATTTGCCTTAATGTGAGAAGCAACCGTCACCAGTAAGAGATTCATCAGAAATATTCGACAAATTAACTTCATGAGATCAGCTTGCACTAATTGAAATATCGGTCAAGGAACACAAAGTCTGGTATTCGATAGCTCTTCCAAACACGCGAAGACTTTGTGATCAAATAAAAATATCGCCATCTGAATCAAAAAGAGCTTAGGCTAGAGAACGTAAGAGTTCGAGTAGACTCTCAGCTTTTTTGAGGTTAGGATCTTACCTAACTCATTAATTGTTATTGTTTAGAAAACCAGAACGTATATGGATATCACGCTGCGGATAAGGAATTTCAATTCCTCTTTCTTTAAGTTTCTTATGGATAGCATAACGGACATCGCTTCTAAAGGACCTCGGCCGCAATGTATGGGTTCGGTTCCATATAGCTAATTCAAAATTCAAAGAACTATCGCCAAACCCATCAAAAAAAACCTTCGGCTTAGGATCTTTCAGAATATTAGGGTTTTCCTCAGCGACTTCTAATAGGACAGCCTGAACTTCTTCTGGGTCAGAATTATAGGAAACACCGACAGTGATGCGAAATCGAACTGTATCTTCACTATGGCTCCAGTTAGTCACTTGATTAGTAATAAAATCTGAATTGGGAACAATGACAGAAATATTGTCGTTGGTTACAATCGTGGTGCTTCTAACTCCAATGCTAACCACCTTACCTGCTAGCTCATCTCCATTTACATTACCTAAGTCGATATAGTCACCAACCTTGATGGGTCGCTCAATAAGAAGTAGAAAACCGCTAATGAAGTTCTGGAATAGATTTTGCAGGCCGAAGCCTAGACCTACGCCCACAGCTCCAGCAAAAAGAGTCAAAGATGTGAGACCTATACCTGCTATTTCAATGGAGAGAAAAAGAGCTATAACCAGGATGAAATAATGAAGAATTTTTCCAATGGCGTATTGGCCACCTTTGCCAAGGCCTGTTCGGCCGAGAAATTTCCTTGCTATCCTTTTCTCAATAATACTTGATAGGGGAATAGATATGATGAGTATCATTATACCTAACAATAAGGAGCCTATGGTTATATTTGTATCTGCTGAGGTATAAATACTCTGGCTTAAAACAGCCTTTGCTATACTGAAAAAATCTCTTTCCACCCATATGATTTATATGAATAAGAGATCTTTTTCAATGCGGATTTATGTGACAACCTTCTTCTAGTTAGCTAAACATAGCATTCTCTTGAACTGTTTATATCAGGCCAGTAACCTTACAAAATCTTTAGATGCTGTTTAAAAGTAGGGAGCATCTATTGCCTGAAATTTCATATCTGTGAAATCATAAAGTTCTTTCACCTCAGTTAATTCATGACTGTTTAGCTTTGCATAATATAATTTGCCTTCTGTAGCGCAACATATCCTTCTTTGAACCTTATCATAATCAGCCCATTCCCAATCTTTGTAATTTAATCTGATTCCTTTTTCATGATTCTCCAGTTCATGCTCGTCATAATAGCACGCTTTACTTTTAGATGTACCTAGACCAGCTCTAGCAAACTTTCGTAGTACCCATCCTCTTTTCAGTTCCTTCTCAAAAATAGTGGTAACCTCTAAATTACCACTCTCAATCTTATCCACTAGATTCCAACCTGTTCGTTGAAGTCTGATAAAGTAAACTCCTTGACACTCGCCTCCATAGCTCTCATGCCAAGGAAAAGTATCAGTCCGTTTTAATAAGCTTCTTTGCTGCTTAAGCTGATGTCTAAAAACTGGTGGATCATCATTAAGCCAGTATATATCTTTTGCTACAAAGATTCCTCCACCAAACCAACAATCTCCTTTAGCCCATATCTGAAAAGCTTTTAGGTATGGATAAAAGGAAATAGCACTCCAAGATCCCTGCATTTCACTATCCCATTTTCCATTCATGGCAAAGTATATGAAGTATTTGCCATCTGGAGAAAGATCGCTTCTCCTTTCGTAGATTCTGCCATGCAACCATTGACCGACCTTGAACTCGTCTTTCTTCCTATCCCAACCAATTGTACAAACATATTTTGATAGGCCGCGTCTGATCACAATTGCTTCATCAGAATTTGTGGCAAATATAGCATGTAATCTTGGAGGAAAGGTCTTTTTTTTCATGTCAATAGTCCGTCATAACCTCGGATCAACAGGCTCGCTTTCTAGAGCGAGCACACCAAATATGCATTCGTGAACTCTCCTTAAAGGTTCTCTTCTGACAAATCTCTCAAGAGCCTCAACGCCAAGCGCAAATTCCCTCAAAGCCAAGGATCTCTTTGACGACAAGCCTCTTTGCCTCAACCTTTGCAAATTCTCCTGGAGTGTGTACTCAGGACCGTAGATGATACGCAAGTATTCTTGGCCTCGACACTTTAAAGCTGGTTGCAGCAAACCACGTTTTCCTATTGCTATAAATTCTAAGGGTTTAATGACCATGCCTTCTCCACCCTTAGCTGTAAGCTCCTCCCACCATTTAATTCCCTCCGTTTGATTGCTGTTAACGGTCAGATCAATTTCTTTAAAGGGTGTTGCTAATAAAATACTCTCTGCAGCTTCACAAACCTTGGCAATATTCTCCATATGCCAAATATGGTTCTTATCCACATGAACATGACCTTCTGTAGCCAAAATATGGAAAGGAGCTAGCTTATAATCTTTCATAGATTTGGTAGTCCAACAGTAGCGTCCATAGGCTTCCACGAACTTGGCCGCTAAATCAGCCTTGTCTTCATATCGCTTCAGTAGGGATTCTATTTCTGGTCTGCGCTCCTTAGTTTGCCTTAAGGTATCCAAGGTTAAAGAGAAGCTAGCTTTAGAAGCACAGCCTACAGCAGCATATTGCACTCTAAGAAGCTCCTGAGCCTTAGCTGACCAGGGCATGAGCTCACAATCCAAGCAAACCCAATCTGTATTAAAGTCATCCCAGAAACCCGATTTTGTTAAGGCTTGGTTCACATACTCAAGCATCTTAGTTTCTAGTTCCCTATTATCAAAAAACTGTCGTCCAGTCCTTGTATAACAAACACCAATTCCTTCACCGATAACACCAAACCGCTTTTTAGCTACTTCCTCATCTCTGCAAACAATGAGAATGGCCCTTGATCCCATATGCTTTTCTTCGCACACAATCTTTGGAATACCTCGTTCACGATAGTATGCGAATGCTTCCTCTGGATATTCCAAATAGTTATCCTTTTGTGAAGTTTCAGAAGCAGACATCGTAGGAGGTAGGTAGATGATCCATTTAGGATTAGCAGCAAAGCGGCTCATCACCTCTAACGCCGCAATACTTTTCTCTCCTCGAATGGTTACATTATGCTGTAGTCGCGTAGATATGAATCTCTTACCTGTTACATCTGACAAATCTAAGAGGTCATCATGCTCTTGCTGGCTATTCAAGGCGGGAGCTTTTTGGTCTTCCTCTAGAAATGGTCGCGCTGCCTGACTATAAGTCTGTTTTGCTGGCACTGATACAAATTCTCTTTCTGGATAACGAAGAGCCGTAAGCTTTCCACCAAAAACACAGCCTGTATCAATACATATCGTTCTGTTTAACCACTCAGGATCTGGAACTGGAGTGTGTCCGTAAACTACCATTGCTTGGCCACGATACTCCGCTGCCCAATTATAACGAACTGGCAAACCAAACTCATCTGTCTCTCCAGTAGTTTCACCGTAGAGAGCAAACTCTCGAACTTTTCCTGAACCACGTCCTTGAAAAGCCTCTTTCATTCCTGCATGCGCCACGACTAAATTGCCATCATCTAGGACATAGTGGCTTACAAGAGAATCCATGAACTCTGCTGCTATCTTACTGTAGCCTTCATGCTCTTTATCATAGGCTTCAAATTGCTCCAAAGTGGCTCCCAGTCCATGGATAATTTGAACATTCTTACCCTTCATTTTTCTCATGAACTTGATATCATGGTTGCCTGGCACACATAAAGCTTTCTCAGCCTCAACCATTTGCTTAACAAACTGAACGACTTCAGGAGTCTTTGGACCTCTATCTACTAGGTCTCCAAGAAAAACTAGTTTTCTATTTTCCTTGTGCTCATAGATGCCATCACCATTAGGTTGGTATCCAAGCTCAACTACAAGCTCCATTAACTCATCAAAGCAGCCATGTATATCTCCAATGATGTCGAATGGGCCATGCTCAAATTTTCGATTATTCCATAGCTGCTGTCTATCAATCTCGGCCCCTTCTATATCTTCTTCTGAAGATAAGACATGAATGTGGCGAAACCCTTCACGCTTCAAGCTTCTCAAAGAGCGCCTCAATTGCTGCTTTTGCTGCCTGATTACATGTTGACCAAAATTTCTATCACTCCTGCTCTTGTTTCTTTCCTGGCAAAGCTTTTCAGGGAGATTCAAAACGATTGCTGTGGGAATCACATGATATTCCCTAGCTAAAGCCACTAGTGGCTTGCGAGCCTCTTGCTGAACATTGGTCGCATCGACAACAGTTAGCTTGCCAGAAGCCAATCTTTTTGAGGCAATGAAATGCAGCACCTCAAAAGCATCTCCTGTAGCCTTCTGATCGTTCTCATCATCAGAAACCAATCCACGACAATAGTCTGAAGACAAAACCTCTGTAAATTTAAAGTGTTTTTTCGCAAAAGTAGATTTTCCAGAACCTGATGTTCCAACTAAGACGACAAGCGAGAGCTCAGGAACATTAAGCTTCATTTTCAAAATCCTTTATAAAAATCGCCATTTGGGTAGGCGCCCCAAACTCATCATCTACCGGTCCAACAGGTAAAAATCTAACTTGGTATTTGTAACGGTCCGCAACATCATTTGACCAGACTTGAAACTCTTTACGAGTCCATTCAAAGCGATGGTCGCGATGCCTAAATTGTCCAGCAGGAAGCTTCTCAAACTTGACGTTGTACTCGCTATTTGGAGTTGTCATAACGACAGATTGAGGACATGCATATTCGAACAACACTCTTTCAAATGCCTTTAACCTTGGAGTATCCAAGTGTTCAATGACTTCGACTACCGCAGCCGCATCAAATCCAGAAAGTCTTTTGTCTCTGTACATCAAGGATCCTTGGATTAGGCGTATGCGCTCTTTCTGCTTATCTGGCATGCGGTCTATCTTTAGCCTATCAGAGGCCCTCTCTAAGCTCTGGTGGGAAACGTCCATACCTACAATCTCATTAAACTCTTTCTCTTTCAGGAGATGTTTAATCAATTGGCCTTCACCACACCCAAGATCGAGCACCCTTTTAGCATTAAAGCTTTTGAGAGCTGATACCACTGCTCCGATTCTTTGTTCATTTAGGCTGATCTTATCTTCAAAATGAGATTCTTCCTGAGCACTCTCCTGTAATTTCTCTTCTACATCAGACAAGTCTTCTTCAAAAAGCTGTGACAATGCCTGATTGGCCAATCTTTTCTGATACTTTAAGTACCTATGAACGATAATTTCCTTCTCAGGATGAGCTGATAACCATCCTTCACCCTTTTTCATCAGCTTCTCAACTTCATCTAGTCCTACCCAATAATGCTTGTCGTTATCCAGAACTGGGATAAGGATATATAAATGACCTAGGAGCTCTTTGATAGTACAGGTTCTTGTGAGTTCTATAGTATACAAAGAACTGTCACCCCACTCTGGAAATCTCTCATCTAGGAGATTTATTTGTGCTTTGACACCATATCCAAGCGGCTCAAATAACTTTAATAGAAATGCTTCTCCACCTCTTCTACATGGTAGAGCTGCGATATTTGCAGTAAAATCCATCTCATAATCGACTAGCTCAGGCTTATCTTTACACTTGCCAGACATAGTTCTGCCGAACAACTCTGCAATAGCCACGCTTATGAAAGATGAAGCAACATACGGACGATCATTTACGTATTGCTCTAAGATTCGGTGATTACCTGCTGGGCCTCTGTTCTTGCGAACTAATCCAACTGGATCTACTTCTAGGAGGAGAGCAAGCGTGCAGAGCTCTGGCTCAACTATAGGATAAAACACATGTGCTTTCCCCACATTTAAAGAAAAAGTCTGTACCTTATCCGGATGCTTATGGACCAGATATCCCAAGTCCTCGGCCATTAAGCCCTTCGCTGTAATTGTTAATAACATTCAATACATGCCTTTCTAGAGAGGAATAATATTACCAACGCATTTTGGATTAAAACAGAGTAAAAATTACAAGACACCTTACTCTGCAGTCATGTTTAAAAATCGAAAAGAGAGTTCTGTATCTCAGCACATTTCTTACCATTTAATCTTGAGAAGCATTTCGGTTTTTTCGAACCTCAGAATTAGAGTCAAAGTGGAATTGTAATCACATATTTCAAGCTCTTGTAGATTATAGGCAGCTATTAGATATAGCGTCTGCAAGCTACTCTTGCATGAAACAAACTTCATTGTGTGAATTCATGAACGTTCTTTCCACAATCGAATTTTCCTTTGAGCCTCTATGAGTGTTTCTTTATCTCTAGCTATCATAGATTGGTTCAGGACTCAAATTTCTAAACGATAAGACAAGTCTTGTAAAATTTTACATTCATAGATTGTGCTTGCCATGCTGAGCCAGCTTTTGCAGTATCGCAAACTCTACTATCGAAGCCGATGTGGCGGAATTGGCAGACGCGCTGGATTCAAAATCCAGTTCCCTTCGGGGAGTCTCGGTTCGACCCCGAGCATCGGTACCAATCCTAAATGGTCAATTGCTCAGCCCTGGCTCTCTAGCAAAGACTAACCTTTCTTTTGAGTATTATTCAAACTTCTTGCTTCTAACTCCGTTTTTCTTCCTCTAGAATCTTATCCCTTATGGCCAAGGCTAGTAAAACTGCAATCAACCCGCACAGGGATCAAGATTTTCCAGAATGGTATCAACAAATCATCATCGCCTCTGATATGGCAGAAAATTCAGAGGTCCGGGGTTGTATGATCATTAAGCCCTGGGGCTACGGAATCTGGGAGAATATTCAGATTAACTTGGACCAAATGTTTAAAGAGACCGGCCACCGCAATGCCTATTTCCCCCTCTTTATTCCTTTGAGTTATCTCGAGAAAGAGGCAGAACATGTTGAAGGCTTTGCCAAAGAATGTGCAGTTGTCACGCATCACCGCTTGGAAGCTAACTCGGAAGGCAAGCTCGCACCAGCTGGGCCACTAACAGAGCCTTTAGTTGTGCGCCCTACCTCAGAAACTATCATTGGAGCGGCTTATGCTCGGTGGGTACAGTCTTATCGTGACCTCCCTATTCTACTCAATCAATGGGCCAATGTTGTTCGCTGGGAAATGCGCCCTCGCATCTTTTTACGCACCGCAGAATTTCTTTGGCAAGAAGGTCATACCGCTCACGAAACCGAGGGAGAGGCTATAGAAGAAACTGAGAAAATGCTTGGCGTTTATGAAACTTTTGCTCGTGAGTATCTAGCGCTACCTGTGATTGCCGGTCGGAAGAGTGCTGGCGAACGTTTTCCAGGAGCACTCGACACGCTTTGCATCGAAGCGATGGTGCAAGATCGTAAAGCCGTGCAAGCTGGAACTTCCCATTTCTTGGGTCAAAATTTTTCTAAAACAGCAGGCATTCAGTTTAGTGGACGCAGTGGTAATAGTGAATTTGCATGGACTACGAGCTGGGGAGTAAGCACTCGACTAATTGGAACCCTGATTATGGCACACTCTGATGACAACGGCCTCATACTACCTCCAAAGATAGCACCTACTCAAATAGTCATTATCCCCATCATACCAAAACCTGAAGATCAAAAAATCATTTTAGAGGCTTGCGAAAAACTCAAAGAAACACTGAAAGAGCAATGTTTCCATGGAGAGTCGATTCGAGTGGAAATTGATGATACTGACTCCACGGGCAGCACTCGATCTTGGAATGCTATCAAGAAAGGCATCCCCATCCGTGTAGAAATTGGCCCTCGAGATTTAGCATCTCAATCCGTATTTACTGCGAGGCGTGATAAAGAAATCAAAGATAAAAAGTCTTACTCTACTTCTCAATTTGTCACGCAAGCATCCTCTTTACTAGAAGAGATACAAAATAACATTTATCAAAGAGCTCTGGAATTCCGCAAAGTCCATACACATATGATTGAAAGCAAAGAGGAGTTTTATGAATACTTTACTCCGAAGAAGAAGGATAAGCCTGAAATTCATGGAGGATTTGCTGTAGCGCACTGGAATGGTTCAAGTGAGGTAGAAGAACAAATCAAGAATGACTTAAAAGTCACCATTCGTTGTATTCCTTTTAAAGATAACCCCGATTTCCCTACAGAACCTGGCAAATGTATCTTCACCGGAGAAGCAAGCGCCCAGCCAGTCATTTTTGCAAAGGCTTATTAAGCTTCCATCTAAAGGCTAAAATCAAAAAGAATACTAGGACTTTTTCTTCTTTGTTGAGCTCTTTCTCTCGCCTTCATCATAGCTAACAGAATCCATCAGCTTTAGAGCGGAGCTTCGGGCAATAGATCCGGAAATTTTGTCCTCTATGAGTTCCCCATTATGGAAGACCTTCACGCCTACTCCACCATAGCTGGTACCGCCTCTCCACAGAACATTACCTTTTTTAGTCTCCCACGCTTCAAACTGTTGTTGAAAAACGAGTATCTCCTCTTTGTAACCCATTAGAGAATCTATATCTTCGCGCTCAATAGCTGTAATATAAAGATCTATATCACGATCATTGCTTGTCCATTCGTTTCTTTCTGCAATTGGAAATGCCACTATCCTAAGATTCTTCAACTCATCTCTAGTTGTGTTTTTGATAACAACTGTAATCTGCATTTCTTCGGTCGTTTTATACCCTTTGCCATAACTCTTTTTTTGAAATTTTTCTTTGTTTCTTTTTAAAACCCTTTTCTGCACATCAATATCCACTAGAGCATCAGTGATGCCTGCATGAGATTCTAATGCAGATACAACTATTATGGTTAAACACAGAAGTAATTTATATAATTTAAACATTTTTTTAACCCTTCTCGATTCGCTAAGACTTATCGATATAACAAAAAAATATCCACGTCTCAGTTAATTTAGCTGTAAATTAGTAATTTTTTCTCATTTTGCAACTCATTTTTACTTAATGCTTTTTTGAATATGCATAAAAGGAAGAATTTCCAAGTAAATTTCTTTGAATCTTATTTGATTATGGCCGACTATAGACTTAATGTATTCGCATGAGTGAAGGTTTACCTAATAGATTTAATATATTTGCAACCGTAGCAGGAATTCTGATACCTGTGCTAGCTGTCACCATAATCTCATTACTTTTAGTTTCATTAAATAATTGGAATTATCTAGTTCCACGTTTCTAGAACACCGTTTCCTTAACTCATTGGCGGTTTGGTCCGCTTTAATCCTATATATGTCATTCAATTTAAAGGACACAATTACTTCGCGGCAGGGTGAAAACTACGATCTGCACGATCGTTATGTGAATTCTACTCTTGTAAAAGTTCAACGCACCATTGGCTTCGACAAAGTCTATGCAAAAGCTAGGGGTTCCTATCTTTATGACATGGATGGTCAAGAATACTTAGACTTTCTCAGCGGGTACGGAGTATATAATATAGGACGCAATCACCCCACAGTAAAGCAAGCCATCCAAGATGTCCTGCATATGGATCTGCCGAATATGGTTCAAATGGACTGCGCTCTCTTGTCCGGTCTATTGGCGGAAGCCATAGTAAAGCGAACTGGACCGTTACTAGACGCTGTATTTTTTGCTAACTCGGGAACTGAATCTGTTGAAGGGGCACTGAAATTTGCGAGGACCTATACAGGACGCTCAAAAGTCATCGCGCTCAAAGGATCCTACCACGGGTTGACATATGGAGCACTTTCTATTACCCACGCCGGCAACTTTAGAGAACAAGTTGGCCCCTTCTTGGGTGATGTTGATTTCGTTCCGCTTAATAATCTGGGAGCACTTGAAAGCCAATTGATGAAACAAGATGTGGCGGCTTTTATTGTAGAACCTGTTCAAGGTAAAGGTGTTCATAGCTCCAATGAAATTTACTATCCTCGAGCTCAAGAACTCTGCCACAAGTACGGTACCTTATTCATAAGTGACGAAGTTCAAACAGGACTTGGCAGAACAGGTAAACTCTTTGGCTTTCAGCATTGGGATCTTGAGCCTGATATCATTACTTTAGCCAAAGCGCTCAGTGGAGGTTACGTTCCTGCAGCAGCTATTGTTATGCGCAGAGAAATATACCAAAGTATGTTTTCTAGGATGGATCGTTGTGTAGCTCACTCTACAACATTCGGTCGTAATAATCTAGCAATGGCTTGTGGGCTTGCTACCTTACACGTACTTGATGATGAAAATCTCTGCCAGAATGCAGCTAAGCGGGGTAATGAAATGATCAGTCGCTTAAAGGAGCTTCAGGCTAAATATGACATTATTAAAGAGGTCAGAGGCAAAGGGCTCATGATAGCCATTGAATTCCAAGAGCCCTCTTCACTCAAAATGAAACTGGCGTGGAAAGCTGTTCATGCTGTTGATAAAGGCTTATTTGCCCAGATGATTGTCTCACCTCTTCTTGAAAAACATCGTATTCTTACGCAAGTAGCAGGTCATAATATGGATGTCCTAAAAATTTTGCCGCCCTTGATCATCAGTGATAAAGAAATGGAACACTTTATCAATTCATTCGAATCCGTTTTACAAAGTCTTTCAAATATGACAGGCCCGATATGGTCATTCGGTAAAAATTTGGTTACCGCTGCTGTGAAATCAGGCTATAAATCAGAGAAAGAGACTGTCTCGGCATAAAAATCTCAGAGAATTAATTTGAGTGTCTCTTTTTCTTGCCACTTTTCAGCATTCACCCTAAACCGATTTGAATCCCATTATTCGTTACTGGGAATTCTTGAACTAAAAGACATATGCTTAAAAAAATTGCCATACTGACCTCTGGTGGAGATTCCCCAGGAATGAATCCTGCCATTCGTTCCATTACACGCACAGCTATTAACCAAAATATTAAGGTCTTAGGGATTTTGAACGGCTATCAAGGCATCTTTGATCGTGAATTTATCCCATTAGATATACTAGAAGTAAGTGGAAAAATTCGAGACGCAGGTACTTTTCTTGGAACAAGTCGATGTAAAGAATTCCGAAGTCAGGAAGGACAGCAAGAAGCTCTCAAAATTCTACGTGAGCAAGATATTCATGCTCTGATTGTTATCGGGGGAGACGGTTCTTTAACGGGAGCTCAATGCCTCCATAACCTTGGCTTTCCTGTTATTGGTCTACCGGGAACTATAGATAATGATCTTTACGGAACCGACATGGCTATAGGAGTAGATACATGTCTGAACACTATTATCTCCTTGGTAGATATGACTAAAATGACAGCAGCCTCTCATAAGCGCTGCTTTGTGATTGAAGTCATGGGTAGGCGTTCTGGGTATCTGGCACTTATGTCTTCTATCACGACTGGCTCTCAGGTTGCAGTTATTCCGGAGTATCGTGTGAATATGGACAAAATTCTCGCCAGTCTTGAAAGACGCGTGCAGCGGAAACACAATAATGCAGTGGTGGTCGTAGCTGAAGGAGTCTGTGGCGGGCAAGAATTTGTTGACCGTATGCTTCAGCTAGGAGAAAACCGTATTAAGCTGGAAGTTCGTCTCACAGTTCTTGGCCATGTTCAGCGAGGTGGAGCACCTACTCACTTTGACCGGCTTTTGGCGAGTCGTATGGGTGAAATGGCAGTTCTGGCACTCCAACATGGAGAAACCGGATGTATGGTTGCCCTATCTCAAGGAAAAATGCAGCTCCGCGATTTTGAGCATATTCTAGGACGAAAGAAAACTCTACCTGCCGACGCCATACGCTTGGCCAGAAACATTGGGGTAGAAATTGGTGATCCAGTAGAACTCTAGAAGGCAACCTGGTAGGTGAATCTCAGCTTAATTATTGAGGCTTCGTAGCAGAACGTCTAGGAAGGCTGGAGTCTTCATAAGGTGGGAATTTGAAAATAGTTTCACCCTCGCGACCATAGTTTAGTAGATCTCTCGCCATTCTTTCGATGTAAAGACGGTCATTCTTCAGTGCTAATAACTCTTCATCCATCTGCCGGCCTCTGATTTTAGCATTCTCTATTTTGCGTTGCAGTGCGACTTTTTCATCTTGCAAAGCCTGACCGCGCTTCAAAACAGGCCAAAACACTGCCGCCCCTAAAGCCAGGAATAGCATGAGGATAACTATATACATCCAGGGCATAAGCCTATGCCACAAGTCTCCCGAGTTTGCGGCCCGGGAGGCTCTAACACGACTAGGGTCGAAAAATCTAGATTGCACCCCCATATATTGCATGATCTCCTAGCTCTTCTTCAATCCTTAATAATCGATTATATTTTGCGATTCGATCAGTCCGAGAAAAAGAACCGGTCTTGATTTGCCCCGCATTGGTAGCAACAGCTATGTCAGCTATTGTAGAATCCTCTGTCTCCCCACTGCGGTGACTAATAACTGCGGTATAACTTGCGTTCTTCGCCATTTCAATAGCATCAAATGTTTCCGTTAATGAGCCAATTTGGTTTACTTTTACTAGTATGGAGTTTCCAACGCCTAAATCGATACCTTTTTTCAGAAAATCTACGTTGGTAACAAATAAATCATCGCCTACCAATTGAGTCTTATCACCGATTTTATCTGTTAATTTCTTCCAACCATCCCAGTCCTCTTCGGCACATCCATCTTCAATAGAAATAATGGGGTATTTCTTTTGTAACTCCGCATAAAAATCCACTAACTCTTCAACTGTTTTCTCTCCACTGCCGGATTTCTTGAAGACATAAGCTTTTTTGCTTTCGTCATAGAATTCACTACTTGCAACATCAAGCGCAATAAAGATGTCTTTACCTAGTTCATAACCAGCCTTTTTCACTGCGTCTGCTATCACTTCAAGAGCCTCTTCTGTAGAACTCAGATTAGGAGCAAACCCCCCTTCATCCCCTACCGCAGTACCAAGCTTGCGATCGTGAAGAATGGATTTCAGAGCATGAAAGATTTCTGTTCCATAGCGAATGGCCTCACGGAATGTTGGAGCTCCCTTAGGTATGATCATAAATTCTTGGAAATCAATCGGTGCGTCAGAATGAGCCCCACCATTAATAATATTGCACATCGGAACCGGGAGTACTTTCGCATTAGGTCCTCCTAAGTATCTATATAGTGGTAGTCCTACCGCAGAAGCGGCTGCATGAGCAGTAGCTAAGGATACAGCCAGTATTGCGTTCGCACCCAAATTCTTTTTATTTGTAGTGCTATCAAGTTCCAACATTAGACGATCAATCTCAACTTGATCCGTAGCATCTTGATCGACTAGTGCAGAAGCTATCTTTTTATTTACATTGTCACGAGCCTTCTCAACTCCTTTGCCAAGATAACGCTTTTTATCTCCATCACGTAGTTCTAAAGCTTCATTTACACCAGTGCTTGCACCAGATGGAACCAGCGCTAACCCATAGGCACCACACTCTAAATGTACCTCAGCCTCTAATGTTGGGTTCCCTCTTGAATCAAGAACCTCGCGAGCCTTGACCGCTTTAATTTTTGTCGAACGTGTAAGGTAACTCATACCTTTTTATGCCTCCTTTAATTTTGAATAAGAATTTATGCTTTTGTAATAAACTGGTATCATGCAATAGAGATTGAAAGATCTGTGCAAGACCTTGACCTCAAAAAAAACAGAGCCTAGACGAAGCACCTCTATTAGATACATCTTTGTCGACTCTCTTTTGCTTCCGGCACAAACTTTTATGGATCATGTTCAAGTTTTATTGCATCATCCAGGTTAAAATAAATTACTAGATCGATTTTATAAATGGACACCGAAAACTATTTCGTATAAGGCTCGATAGCCTCAATTTTTACTTTCTGAGCCTCTGAACCTTCCTCTTGTGGAACTTCTACGACATCACCAATCTTATGCTTGGCTAACGCCATAGCCACAGGTGTCATATAGGAAATAATTCCTTTCTCTGGCGCACTATCCCATGCACCAAGAACTGTGTATGCCGTTTTCTGACCCGAGGCAAGGTAACTAATTGTTACGGTTGTGCCTATATTTACCTCAGTGGTATCTACCTCTTTGAAATCAGTACCCTGGGCCTGTGTGAGCATGATCTCTAGCTCAGCTTTTCTCCGCATCAGAATCGTTTGCATTTCCTTAGCAGCTTTAAATTCCGCATTTTCTCGTAAGTCACCGTAAGAGCGCGCGATAGCAATTTCTCGGCTGTTTTGAGGAATCTTATGGTTAACAATCTCCTCAAGTTCTTTCTGACGAACACGCAAACTATCCCAAGATACGATAAGAGGCGAAGAATCCTCATCCTCACTATTTTCACGATCCCCAACAATCATTGGCTGAATAAATGGATAAAGCTTGACCATAGCAGCGAGCAATGAGCGTTTGTCCAGTTCTTCAAAAGCCGGGCTTAGAAGTATAGCTCTAGTAATATCACGAACTTCTTCGTCACTTGATTTAGAAAGCAAGTCCTTGAGGACCTTCTTGTCAGTCAAAATAAGATCTGCAAGGCGGGTTGCTTTCTTGATTCCGCCCATTTGGTCAAACTCAATGGCTGAAATAATGGCGAGAATAAATTGTGTATCAACTAGCTTTTCAAAAAAGCCGTTGCGATTCTTACAGATATATATCATGAAGTCAGGGCTAAGATTTCTTTCGCGAATCAAACGTTGGATAGTAAATAACACTTCATCAGCTCGCCCCTCATCTTCAAAGGCTTGAATAATCGCCTGGCCCATTTTACCAGAAGCGAATGGAAGTAGATCCAAGAACAACTCAGGCCACTGATCGCCCATGTTGCGGCGAGCTCTCGCCAATACCCTGGCTTGCTTTAGAGCAGGTAATTTCTCCATAAGCCCCGTCATCTGTTTTACATCCGATGGCAAGAATTTGGCAATGCCCCACGAGTCTTCATTCAACTCCTTCCCCGCAATATCCAGTAATTCTTCCCTGACAAGAGATAGCTCTATAGCAGAAGCTACTTGAGATTTAGGAACTTTTTTAAGTAATGTATCAATAGTCGTCTCAGCTTCGGCAAGAAATTCCATATCATCAATCTCTTTCCATACCTTCATAATGTTTTCAAGGGCCAGAGCTTTAGCTTTGACACCTTTGGCTTTATTAAACGTGCTTACGAGAGTCGCTTTAATATCCTGAGGTTGGTCATGAAGTGTGATACACTCTGATCGTTTAGAGGGCACTTCAAAATGAGGATCTTTCTTCATGGCACGTTTCGCACCATCCCAAAACTTCTTCCAATCGGCAGGTTCGATAACCTCTGGAACCAACGATAATTCTATTCTCTCAGCAGTAGCCAACTTACCTAAGCTACCGACCGCCATCTTCATTAAACCCGTAACATCAGATTTAGCCATTTCTTTAACCTCGTCTAATGCCACCAAGACTTTGGCGTCAACATGGTTGTCGGCTAAAGACGTTAGTGAATCTGCGGCATAACCGAATTCCATGGCATGACCGGGCTTATCACGAAAATCAATGATTATTTGGTTCAGAGTAGGATTCCATTCCTTGACTTGGCCAATACCCCAGCTTCTGTGTCGGCAGCAAGTATCTGGCTTAAGGTTTTCAAGTTTTGCCACTACGTGTGGAGGAACTACGTCACTCTCTAATATCTGTTGGAGCTCTATATCTGTTTGCATTCACTTAAAAGAATTAGTGAAGCTGATGGTTTTTGCAACGGTAAACCTCATTTTCTCACGCTTTTTGGCCTCTAAGCGCATAAAAATGTGTAAAAAACTGTTTTTTAAACCCTTTTCAGCTGCTTGACTGTAGGCTTTTATAGAAATTCTTGATCTTGCTTTCTCATGCCTAACTATCTAGCTAAATCATATTTAGAAGCACAAAAGGTGACCAAACATCATGCCAAAAGCTTCTTTTTTGCCTCGATTCCTCTCAGCTCTGAAAAGAAGAAACACGCTTTCGCCGTCTACGCTTTCTGCCGCTATCTAGATGACAAGGTAGACCTAGCACTCAGTATAGAATCTCTAAACGTTGTGCTACATGAACTCAGAAATTTTGTAAATCGTGTCTTCAAAAATAACCTAGAAGATGAGGATTTAAAGTTACTTCCTTGGCTGCCTGCTTTCCAAAACACCGTGCTCGCCTGCCAAATACCTGAAAAGTACTTCCTGGACCTACTATACGGAGTTGAAATGGATCAAGGCCCCGTTTTCATTCAAGACTGGGAAGAATTGAAAATATATTGCTACCATGTCGCAGGTGTCGTTGGGTTGATGATGACTCGAGTTTTTCAGTTAGAAGACAGAACTTATGAGAAACATGCTGTCGATTTAGGTATAGCCATGCAACTTACTAACATTCTTAGGGATGTTGGAGAGGATCTAAGCCGTGGTCGTATTTACTTACCAGAGTCTGAGCTAGTTAATTTTGGTCTATCTCATGTTCAATTAAGAGAAAAAAAAGTGGATCCTGGTGATGAGAGTTGGAATGACTTCATGGCTTTCCAAATTCAAAGAGCGCGTAATTACTATGTCTCATCTGAAGATGGCATCAACCATCTTGCCACAGACGGTTCACAATACTCAGTTTGGCTCATGCGTTTCATCTATGCTGCAATCTTAGATGAAATCGAAAGAGCTCAGTATGATGTCTTTGCAACACGTGCGAGCACGTCATTCTTCCAAAAGTTCCAGCTAGCTTGGCAAGCCTATAAAAAAATGAACAATGATAAGTCGCAAAAATGATTACGGCAAAACATCATTGGTTAGCAGATGCTTTGATCTACCGCTACCTAATAGGACTCTGCAGAAAGCGATTCCATTCGGTTAAAGTCAAAGGTCTAGATCACCTTGATCTTCTTGATCCAATGACACCTGTCATAGCAATAGCTAATCATACAAATTGGTGGGATGGCTTTATGGCTTACTTTCTCTCAAAAAAAATGAAGGATCACCAAATTCATCTCATGATGGAGCACAAACAAATGCAGCATTACTCTATCTTCCGACACATAGGAGCTTTCTCCGTAGAGCTAGATTCTAAAATAAAGTCTGCAAAATCATTGCACTATGCCGTTAGAGTCTTACAAAAACCAAGCAGTTTAATGTGGATTTTCCCACAAGGTTCTATGGTATCGCCTCACGCCCCTCTCAAATTCAAGCCTGGCTTGGATTTTCTCATTAAAAAGACACCGCAAGTACAACTCATGACCATTGCCTTTCGTTATGAATTTCTGAGAGAAGATCGACCTCAAGCCTTAGTACTTATTGATCAGCCACAATTGATTACTCCTTCCTCAACAGCCTCACCAGAGGATCAACTACACCAATGCTGTGAAAAGCTCTTTCAGGATCTTAAGGCGCATACATTAGATGACTACCAAAGTCTTCTTGCACCGCAGCTATCGATTAATAAAAAATGGGAAAAATTCCTCTTCACCATACGTGGAGAATCCTCCATATTTAAACAGAACAATTGATCTCAAGATACATTATGGATCTCTATTTTCTTCTTCAGTTTGGTCTACTCTTCCTCCTCTTACTGATCAGTGTTCATTTTCTCATTAATACTTTTGTCTTTCAATCCCCATCACTTATGGATGAAAAGGTAAATGAGCACGAATATCCACTCATCTCTATTCTCATACCCGCGCGCAATGAAGAAAATAATCTTAGAAGCTGCTTAAATAGTATGGTCCAACAATCCTATCCAAAGTTAGAAATTTTTATTCTCGATGATCAATCTACTGACAAAACACCCGACATTATTAAAGAGTTTACTAAGGACGATTCCCGTATCGCTTATCTCCCAGGAAAAAAATTACCAAAGAACTGGACAGGGAAAGCTTGGGCTTGTCACCAACTAGCAGAGAAAGCCAAAGGAGAGTATATCGTCTTTACGGACGCCGACACCATTCATAACCCGCATTGTATTTTAAGCGCTTACCACCAAGCGATTGATGATAAAGCCGACCTTTTATCGCTCTGGCCTCGCCAACTGTGTAAAACTTGGTCTGAAATACTTGTGGTGCCTTTCATCTATGTCCTACTACTTACCTTTTTGCCTCATTGGATGGGTGGTCGTTTCAAAAGCCTAGGGGCAGCCAACGGTCAATTTCTTTTCTTTAGAAGAAAAGCTTACCGTAATATCAAAGGCCATGATTCAGTCCGCAATCATCTGGTCGATGACGTCGCTCTTGCCCGTTTAATAAAGATACGAGGCTATAACTTAAAAAATAAAGATGGTTCGGATTTTATCACTTGTCGTATGTATACAAATTTCAAGGACCTTTGGTCAGGATTCTCCAAGAACCTTCGCGCAGGGCATGACTCCTCTCTTGTAAGCTTTCTAACACTTAGTTTCCTACAATTTTTTTTATACCTCATGCCATTCCTTTTGGTTCTTGCTCACCTTTTAGGCATTGAGCCCATAGCCAAATATAAGTCCCTATTTGGTATTTGTATTTGCCAATGTGGTGTGATCATCGCTATGCGCTGCGCCATGAGTGTTGTATACCGGCATCATATACTCTCAGCTTTTTTGCACCCCCTTGGACAAATCCTTACCCTCGTCATAGCCCTTAACTCTTGGAGACTCTATGCCTTTGGCCGTGTCTTCTGGAAGGAACGTAAATACTAAGAGAATCTGCTTCACTATTAAGTGGATTTCTCTCTTATCCCCCCATTAAAATAAAATGCCTATCGGCTCGAGTTAAACATAAAAACAATCAGTAAATTCAAGATATGCGTAAGACCTTGTTTCTTCTAAGGTTCGGCTAGCTACTAGCCAGTTAGCTCAAGCATTTGTGTAATCAGGCAATTTTAAGGAATAACCTTAGTTAAATATTAACTTCAATTTAGAAAAAAAAAATTTATTAGGTATTGAAAAGCTATGGATGTTACTTCTAGTATCTATACATAGTGATGATCGGGCAGGAAGAGTCAAGCTCAGCACTCCATGTGGATAATAACAACCTAAATCCAACCCATGTTATAGGGGTTGGAGCCTCCGCAGGTGGGCTTGAGGCCCTACAGATTTTATTCAAGGATCTACCCGCCAACACCAACATGGCTTTTATAGTCATACAACATTTATCGCCCGATTATCGTAGCCTAATGGTTGAATTACTTGCTAAGTGCTCGACCATGACGGTTCTCAGAGCCGAGAATGGACTGCGGATACAAGCCAATCATGTCTATCTCATCCCCCCAAAAAATAATCTCACCATCAAAGACTCCACCTTATACTTAACTGAGACCTATGCTAAAGATGGTCTAAATCTACCAATTGATATCTTTCTACATTCACTAGCCGCTGACTATCTCGATAAGGCTATTGCTATCATACTTTCAGGCACAGGTAGCGATGGAACAAAAGGCATTCGAGAAATTAAATCAAAGTCCGGCCTCGTTATTGTTCAAGATGAAATCTCCGCGAAATTTAGTGGCATGCCTAATAGCGCTATTGCAACTGGATTGGCAGATCACGTATTACCTATCCATGATATCCCCCTTAAAATTAAGCAGATAGCATTCCCGAATCAAGCAATCAACTACATTTCCACAAAAGATAAGAGCAGCCATCATGATGATGATGATGATGACAGTTCGCTCGACCGAAGCGGAATAGAAAAAATACTTCGCTTAGTACGTTCTGAAACACGCATCGACTTCACACCATACAAAGAAACCACTATATACAGGCGTATTCAGCGACAAATGTCTGAGAACCATATTCACTCCGTCGATGAATACCTTCTTTTCCTGGAGCATAAAAAGCAAGAGCTCCATAACTTAGCTAAAGATTTACTTATTCGCGTTACTCGATTTCTTCGCGACGCTTCTGCTTTTGAAAGCCTACGCAGATTGGCTATCCCTGAATTGGTGACTGAAGCGAGCAGGACTGGAATACTAAGAATTTGGGTATGCGGCTGTGCTACGGGAGAAGAGGCTTACTCTCTAGCTATGCTCATCGAAGAAGAGCTCGCTAAAATATCTCTGCGACTTGATGTTAAAATCTTTGCGACAGATGCAGACAGAGAGAGTATTGAGTTTGCTGGTAATGGAATTTACCCACCCAGTGCAGTGGAAGATATGCCTGAGTTATATTTAAAAAAATATTTTTCTCGCAGTGGAAATAACTACCAAATCAATCGCTTTATCAGAGATCGGGTTATCTTTGCTGTGCAAAACATCCTCCGCGACCCCCCTTTTACGCGAATTGATTTAGTGACCTGTAGGAATTTATTGATTTACATCAAGCCGGATTACCAGAAGAAAGTGCTCTCCTATTTTAACTTTGCTCTTAGGAATAAAGGGATTCTCTTCTTAGGGTCGAGCGAAACCATTGGAGAACTCAATCTTTCATTTGATACTATAGATCTCAAATCAAAGCTATTCCGTAAAAATAATGCTAACCGCCTTTATATGGGTGGTATGTTGTCAGAGACGACAACACATGACGTTTCAACCTACAGATCAACACTTCCACCGAAAGGGATCACCGTTTCCACTAAAACAGCCTCTCCTCGCTGGTGGCAATCTGTGATAACCTCGCTCATTAACGACCAGGCTGCTACTTGTTTTATCATTAATCATGCGAATGAAATATTACACAGTTTTGGCGAGCCAGAGAAATTTCTCAAAGTCCAGCCAGGAAAAGCCAGTCTCAATCTCATAAATCTATTACCTAGGGAGATGGGTGTGCTTCTATCCTTAGCTTTAAATAAATCAAGGAAGTCGGGTAAAACAGCGGAAAGCTCATCCATCAAATTAACAGAGTTAAGTGAAGGAAATACTGAATATCGATTGCGAGCTATTCCTCTCAATGATGAAGACTCTACTGACCAAGTTCTTGCTATCATCGAATCTTGTCACGTAAAAGATCCCATAGAAGACACAGAACCCATTCAACTAACTTCACAAACTGAGCAGCGCATAGCCGATCTCGAGCAAGAACTAGAATCAACACGCGAAAGTCTTCAAGCTGCTATAGAGGAGACAGAAGCTTCTAATGAAGAACTTCAAGCTACCAATGAGGAACTCATTGCTTCTAATGAAGAGCTTCAAAGCACGAATGAAGAATTAGAGTCTGTCAATGAAGAGCTCCACACACTCAATTCGGAATATCAAGAAAAGATCCAAGACCTCACCGACCTGAATGATGATATCAACAATCTATTGCAAACCACTGATCTTGGACTGCTTTTACTAGATACTTCTATGTGTATCAGACGCTTCACTATGGCTCTGACGAGAGAGATAAATATTTTACCTCATGATGTAGGTCGTCCACTGAGTGACTTATCCCACCCCATCATTGCCAAAATACTCCCTGAAGCAGAGGAAGTTATATCCACCAGGAAGCCTGTTGAAAAGACTATCAAACTAAATAGACGCACCTGGTATCTTGTTCGGGTGACTCCATTTGAAACTCAAGAGGGCGAAAACCAGGGACTTGTCATAACAGTCATTAATGTTACCCAGGTCAAGAACCAGGAGGATCAAATACGCAAAGACCTACAGAAGTTCAAAAAGGCAGAACAAATTAAAGAAGTCATTTTGAATTCCTTACCTTCGCATATCGCTATTCTAGATAACAAAGGTATCATCACAGATGTCAATGATGCTTGGAGAAAGTTCGGAGACGAAAATGGCCTACAAGATGAACATTCATGTATAGGCACTAGCTATTTCAACGCAGTAGAATCTGCTGATGGCTTTTGTACTAAAGAAAAATCAAATGTAGTCGAAGGACTCAAAAAGATACTAATGGGAGGCTCAAAACACTTCAGCTTAGAATATCCGTGTCATTCAGAAACTGAAGAGCGCTGGTTTCGTATGGATATTGCTCCACTGATCGTTTCTAGGAAAGTAATCGGTGCTGTTGTTATGCATACTAATATTACTCTAGAGTTTGATGCCAGAAGTTTACAATCCTCCGGTTAGATCATTCAAACTAACTTAACTCATGACTTTCGAAGATCCCAGATCAAGTGGAATCATTGCTCTTTCAGAGAGCTTAAAATCTGCCCACCTACCCAATAATTCATTTGATGATAGTAATACAACTCATTTATCCGATGAAATTTCTCAAAAGTTAAATATCTACCATATAGAGTTAGAAGTTCAAAATGAAGAACTTAGACAGTCTCAAGAAGCTCTAGCTGAATCTCATAAAAGATATTTTAAGCACTTTGAATTTGCCCCCATTGGTATCATTCGAACTGACCTTGATGGGATCATTCTTGATGCCAATCAAATGGCACTTGAATTCCTGGGAATTGCCAAAGATAGCCTTCGAAGACATCCCAAAAAACTAATCGACTTTCTTGAGGTAAGGAACCGGACGAATTACGAAAACCACCTAGGAGAACTCAGAAAAGACGTCTCTTATCATGCTATAGACGCTCGAATACATTCACGTCAAGGAGACAATCGATATGTTCGTATTCAGAGCACCGTAAGTGGCTCAGAAGGTAAAGGCGTAGAAGCCTATACTACCATTATTGACATTTCAGAAATTACTTCTACCCGCAACCACCTCGCCAAACTCAACGCTGAAACTCAAAAACTTGCCATGGTGGCAAGTAGAACTCGCAATATTGCTTTTATTACCGATAGAACCGGGCAAATAGAGTGGTATAACGATAGTGCTTCTATTCACTTTGGCTTGCATTATACAAATGACGATAAGATAAATTTTATCAAAATTATTTCAGATAGATCACCCAAATCAGAAATTACTGAAACTATTAAAGATTCCATTATTAGAAGGGAAACTTTCTCAGTTGAAGCTGAGCTACTGATCAATCACAATAAGAAAGCCTGGTTTCAAATAGACAGTGATACAGTTGTTAATGATGAAAATATTATCACCAACTATGTGATCCTTTGCACAGATATCACTGAGCTTAAAGAATCTGAACGTGAATCAATAGAGGCTAAAGAGCGTTTCAAAAAACTGTTTTCTCATTCTATTACTGGTAAAGCTGTTTTGTCTACTTCCGGTAAAATAGTTGAAGCCAATGAGGCATTTATCAAAATTCTTTCTCGGAGTGGACAGAAAGTCAAAGGCACTAGCATTAAAAACTTTGTTGATATCAGTCATAGCAAACTACTTGAGATGCTTGCGCAAGCCTCTTATCGATCCTCCAAAAAACTCAGAGACATGGTTTGGGAGCTAAAGGACCATTGTTACCCAGTCCAGCAAACGGCAGCTAGCTTGTCGCCTTTGAGATATAATATGCGCGGAAGACAAGTATTACTGGAGATGCAAGATGTCACACGCGAGCACAAACTCAAGTCAGCACTCATTCACAGAGAACAACAACTTAAGTGTATGATGGAACAAGCTCCACTAGGGATTGTGAGAATGGACCTAGAGGGAAGGCTTATTTCTTGGAACGACTATTTTCTCAATATCTTAGAACTAAGTAAAACCACAGATATTATCGATTGTCTTTTAGATGATGTGCTGAGAAGCCCTAATCAAAGTTGTAAACCTTATATAGAAAAAATTTATCACAACAGCCAGAGCCCCGTTCAATTTGAAACAACCGTCAATTCAATCACCGAATATGGTTCTAAAATTCACATCCACTTCCATTTGAGTGCTATCCTCGGTGACGACGGAAAGCCTTTATTTATTATGGGAGTCTGTGAAGACGTCTCACACCAGAAAGAGCTTGAGGACCATAAACTGCAGTCTGCTAAAGTTGAAGCTTTAGGCCTCTTTGCTGGTGGCATAGCTCACGATTTTAACAATATGATGATGGGACTTTTAGCTAACCTAGATTTTTGTTTGATGGACAAGCCCGATCGCGAGCTGCTTGAAGAAGCCAGAGACGCCGCCCTACGTGCCAGTAAACTCGCTGCAAGGCTTGTTTCTTTTTCTAAAGGAGGAGTTTTTGAAATCAAATCTCATCCCATATCTAGCTTAATCACACCCGCGGTTGAGTTTGCTTTACGTGGATCAAATATCAAACCGGTATTCGATATACCTGTTGAAATTCCCAATATCCTCGCAGACATTGAACAAATCACACTTGTTATTGATAACCTTGTCATTAATTCCAGAGAAGTCATGCCAGATGGAGGGCACTACTATGTATCCGCAAGATTTATAAAAATTTCCGAAGATTCTTTAAAACTTGGATTAAAGAGTGGTGACTACATTAAGCTAAGTTTCATAGATGAAGGTGGTGGCGTTCCGGATGAAATCCGCTCTAAAATTTTTGACCCTTATTTCACTACCAAAGCCCACGGCAATGGAATCGGATTAGCTACTTGTAATAATGTTGTTTCCAAACATGGCGGGACCATAACCGTTTCCAATACCTCTAATGGTGCTTGTTTTACGGTCATGATTCCTGCGGCAGAATCTGCTGATAACTCTGCATCTGACACTCAGTTGACAGAATGTATTATGGGCTCAGGCAAAATTTTACTAATAGATGATGATCAGATTATACGCAAAAGCTTAGCACGCTCACTCACTAAGATCGGATATGAAGTTTCTACTTTAGCAGATGGAGCAGATGCGGTAAGTTTCTTGGAAAGAGCTCAAGCAAAAGGTATTGAATACAACCTTATTATCTTGGATGCAACGATCCCAGGTGGAATTGGCGGAATTGAAGCATTAAAGCGCCTGCAAAGTTTCAACAAAGATATTACGGCGGTTCTCTGCACGGGGCATGCGGATACAGATGATGTTGCCGCTTGGAAAGATCATGGCTTCAAGGCACTTATACCCAAGCCATGTGATATCAAAGCTCTATCACTCATCATTTCAGATATTCTAAAATAATTCTACTTTACAATTTGGAGATATCTTTGGGAGTCTGATGACTCATCCTGGGTTTTAATAATCATTGCAGATCAAATGCTGGAAAAATATCTCTTAGAAATCAGTCCTCTTCGTAACTTGCCTGCAGTGAAGCAACCACACTGGGATCTGCAAGGGTTGTGATATTTCCCAGTGCACGCCCTTCAGCAATATCTCTCAATAAACGACGCATAATCTTTCCACTGCGAGTTTTAGGCAGATCAGCAGAGAAGATAATTTTTTCTGGAACAGCAAATTTGCCAATTTTCTTAGCGACCCATTCATTAAGCTCTTTTTCTAATTCAGGCGATGGCTGGACTCCCTGTTTCAAAGTAACAAAAGAAACTAGGCCCTGGCCCTTGATTTCATGTTCTACGGCAATCACTGCTGATTCAGCTGTAGAAGGATGCTCCACATAAACACTTTCCAACTCAGCAGTTCCAATTCGGTGGCCAGAGACATTCACCACATCATCGACGCGCCCCAAAAGCCATAGATAACCATCTTCATCACACTTTGCCCCGTCTCCAGGGAAATAATACTGTCCCTGCCAATGGCTCCAATAAGTATTCTTGAACCGCTCTGTGTCTCCGTAGATCCCCCTGAGAATAGAAGGCCATGGTTGACGTATTGCCAATAGGCCTGCAGTTGTTTCATTTCCCTCCTCATCCAAGATGGTCGCATCAATTCCCAAAAATGGCCGGACAGCGCTTCCAGGTTTAGTCTCCGTAATACCTGGGATTGGCGAGATCATAATCCCACCCGTTTCGGTCTGCCACCAGGTATCTACGATAGGACACTTTTCACCACCGATAAATTGGTGATACCACATCCAAGCCTCGGGGTTTATGGGTTCTCCTACTGAACCTAGCAGACGCAAAGAAGACAAATCATATTTTCCAGGCCATTCCTCTCCGACCTTCATAAATGCTCTAATTGCCGTTGGAGCCGTATAGAAAACCGTGACTCCGTATTTCTCAACCATCTGCCAAAACCGCCCAAAGTCTGGGTAGTTAGGAGCCCCTTCATACATAAGACAGGTTGCGGCATTTGCTAAAGGTCCATAGATTAAATAGCTATGTCCAGTAATCCAGCCTATATCAGCTGTGCACCAGTAGACGTCCCCTGGCTGTAAGTCGAAGACATACTTTGCCGTGGTAGCAGTATAAACCATATAACCGCCTTGGGTATGCATAATACCTTTAGGCTTACCCGTTGTTCCACTCGTATATAGTAAGAACAAAAGATCTTCGGAATCCAACTTTTCAGCAGGACAATGGATAGATTCACCACTGATAATCTCATGGTACCAATGGTCCCTATCTTTGCGGAAATTATATTGGAAAGAATCCTCGCTGGAACGCTTCACAATGACCACGTCTTTGACACAATCACAATCCTCAATACCCTCATCAACAATCTTTTTCAATGAAAGCGGCTTACCACGACGCCAACCGCCATCAGCAGTGATGACCATACTTGCCTCGCTATCTAAGACACGATCTTTTATGGAGTCAGCGGCAAATCCTGCAAAAATGACTGAGTGCACTGCACCTACCTTTGCACAAGCTAAAACTGAAATGACCAACTCTGGGATCATAGGTAAATAAATAGCGACTCGATCTCCTTTCTTAATTCCCAACTTCTTGATAGCATTAGCAAACTGGTTAACTTCGCGATAAAGATCCATATAAGTCAATACTCTCGCCTCTCCTGGCTCGCCTTCCCATATGAGTGCTGCCTTATTTTTGTTAGGGCCTTGGATATGTCTGTCTACACAGTTATAAGTAACATTAGTCTTACCCCCAGTAAACCATTTGAAAAATGGCCTTTCAGAATCATCTAAGACTTTATCCCACCTTTTGAACCAATGGAACTCCTCTGCTATCTTCCCCCAAAATACTTCTGGCTCCCTAATTGAATCTTCATAAAGTGTTTGAAAAACCGAAGGGTCATTGAAATAAGACTTAGATTGAAAATCCGGAGAAGGTGCAAATTTGCGGTTTTCTTGTAAGACGGTATTTAATTGATTCTCTGGTAATTTAGTTCTCATAATCTCAACTGATCATTCCAACTAAGCTGTAAATAACAACACTAATTTCGAAAATTAAGCTTAGTGATATGAGCAATGTAAACAAATTGAGCTGTTGCAATATAAGGTTTGGATCTTAGATTACCTGATAATTGTGGTTGTCGAAATTATTTATTTGGTCATAGGTCTAGCTGGGCTTTACTACGGTGCAGAGTTCTTAGTGAAGGGAGGCTCAGTGCTAGCCGTACGCTTTGGCATCTCCCCTCTAGTTGTAGGGCTAACTGTCGTTGCCTTTGCGACTAGCAGTCCTGAGGTTTTTGCCAGTGTAAAAGCGGCTATTAGAGGAAGTTCAGATCTCGCACTCGGTAATGTTGTGGGCTCTAATCTTTGCAACATTGGCCTCATCTTAGGAGCTGCAGCACTGCTTAAACCCATTCAAGTTCAAGCACAGCTTATTAAACAAGAAGTGCCTATCTTATTAGTTAGCTCACTTATTTTTATGGGCATGTTGCTAGACGATAGAATCTCCCGCCTTGACGCTCTCTTTCTATTTTTAGGTATTCTGGCTTACGTGACATATAGTATCTACCAAGCCAAAAAGGGAAGTAGTGAAACCTTAAAAGAATCCTTCACCGCTCAGTATGAAAAGCAAAAGAAATTAAAGGGCAGTCTCCTAAGAGATTTATTTTTTATCACAAGCGGTCTTATCATTTTATCCATAGGAGCTAAATTACTAGTAGATGGTGCTACCAGTTTTGCCAATGCTATGGGAGTAAGTGAAGCCCTCATTGGTCTGACAATCGTTGCCATCGGCACTAGTCTTCCAGAACTAGCCACAACTATTATTGCGGCAAAAAATAATGAAGGCGATCTTGCAGTAGGTAACGCTATAGGCTCTTGTATTTTTAACAACCTTGCCGTTTTAGGTATCACTGGCCTGGTCATACCATTAGATCGCGGGAACCTAGCCTGGATGGACATGTTTGCCATGCTTGGGTTTATTTTGGTTTGTTTCCCTTTAATGCTCACCGGCTATTTACTCAAGAGATGGGAGGGGGCACTCTACTTGGTTCTTTATTTTGGGTATTTTAGTTACACCACTTATACCCAAGTAAATAGTTAATACATGTAGCATATAGAGTGCTATTCAAGAAACACATGAAGCGCTTATCTAGCTTAGCCAAAGGCTTTCGTCTCCCATTCATAGCTCTGAAACTTTTATTCACTGTCTCCGGCATCAAGCGTTATGCAATTCTACCCTGGCTTACTAATACGATTCTTTATTTCTCTATGTTTGCCACAAGTCTTTATTTAGTATCTACACTACATATTTCTTTTGAAAATTTCTCTTTGCTAGATAATTGGCCCATTGAGGTGGTTACTCTCTTCAATTATTCTGCAGAAATTCTTAAATGGGTCTTTTTTTTACCATTAGCCTTCTTTGTATGCCTCTATACCTTTAGCGCGGTTGGTATGATCGTCGCCAGTCCACTAAATGATCTCCTCTCTCATAAAACAGAATTACTTCTGTCACTAAAAAATCCATCTAAAGACCAGATACGTTCTGAACAAAAGCTTTTGTACACTAACATGCTTTATAGTCTGCGAGACTCTGCCTATATAGTTATTAGGCAACTGTTCTTTACCTTGTTAACCATTCCCTTCTTGCTCGTTCCTTTTGTTGGATTTTTACCTCTTTTTTTAGTCACGGCCTATCATACCGGTTTAGGCTTCTTGAGCATTCCTGCAGACAGGCAAGGTCTGCGCTATCAGCAGAAAAAAGCTATCTTTCGAAAGCATCTCTGGGAATTCGTAGGATTAGGTATAGCTATGGAGTTCCTTTTTCTCATTCCACTCACAGCATTATTCTTTTTACCCCTTGGCGTCATCTCAGGCACTCTGCTTTATTTAAAGCTAGATCTGGAAGAAAATTTAAGCCGTCATATCAGAACCTAATGTATTTTCTAATGAATAGCCAACAGGGCACAATCAACCCGTCATTTCTCTGGTTTCACCGCAGAAAGCCTCTAGAACTCTGTCTAGTTCCTTGGTGCTTTGATACTTATTGATATCAGCGGATCAATCAATGAATACTTCAATCTCCTGAATACCCCGGCTGAACCGAGGTATGACATAATGAGATTAACATGAATTCAAAAATGCTCCAAGCCACAGACACAAGTCCTTTAAATCTCTTTACATCCTAGGCATTGAAGCTTCAACAAAGTAAATATTGAACATGCTCAGCTTGATAAAAAATAACCTTAAAATTTTGTATATAAAACATTTATTCATATACAGAATTTTAGCGGCGGGAATTCTCTAAAAATACAACATCTCGTAGAAAAATGCTTATCAACAGTACTTGACCACAGAATAATTTGATTTCTATTGAATTTGATTCATGAGATGATCTTTATTCTAGAATTTATAATTAGAGCTAAAATTGAAAACACTTACCAATGCTGAAAGGATGCAAAAGTTAAGAGATGAAGGTTTATCTGTTCTCAATGCAACTAAAAGCTATTTCAAACCGAATTGTGCAATAGAAATTGAACGAGATGCATAAAAGCTTGAGCTACAAAAATAAAAGAGTCATCGAAGATGACACTTTGGGTAGGCTCTATGTTTTTTGAGACCAAGATCTTGTGCAGATCTTTAATTCGCTTTTGCCTCATGCAAGTTCAAATCAGAAGATAAACTACTATAGGCAAAGATTGCTATGAACAAACCAAAAGTAAATACTTCCTCCAAGTATTATTACGCAGACAAGTTAAAGGTTACCCATGGCCCTTACTCTTTAGAAGAGTTGTACTTGATGTATCAAGATTTCTTCATAGGTAATGATACCCTGATAATCAAGGAAGGAGACTCAGAGTGGAAAGCGATGGCTTCTTTAGGCTTTAAAAGAGAGCCCGTCCTGATAGCTGAAGAGTGGACTAGGCCTAAAAAATATCATTGGCTGTTTCCCTATAGAATCAAACGCCTAGACTACTTATTTCGCATGGTCGTCATTCACTTAATCTTTTCGTTGCCTATATTAACTGTTTTCGAGTTGGCTCCATCGATTACCAATCAACCTTCCGGCTACGCTATCTATGGGGGATGTGCTCTGATTTATCTTTTTTTCCTAGTGAGCTCTATTATTATACCTCGGTTTAGAGATATAGGCTTAGGATGGGTTTATGCCTTTGTTACGCTAGTCCCTGGAATCAACGTTTTGTGCTTGCTAGCTGCGTTGTTCATCCCCAAAAATGGATTGAGTTTAGATTTCGAAAACTACAAGAAAAGAATTCAGCCGCTAGAGCGCAAAATACCCGACGAATACCAGCCACCGTATTAGAGCATTTACTAATTAAGTTTAAACATACTGACAGTGGTGAAAGAAGTTTCTGCAGTCCTCATTAGTCAAAGAATCAAAACAGTCTGAAACTGCAATGATAAGATCATCCCATGTTCTTTTAGCTTCTTTGCGTCATAG
>JBCCXA010000015.1 GCA_039192515.1 Verrucomicrobiota bacterium
AAGAGCATCAATAACAAGGGATTGCAGGGCTTAGCAACAGGAACTTACAAGCTCAAGCTGGTGGCAACCGATAATGATGGCGCCACAGCTCAAGCCACCAAGAACCTGACCATCAAATCCACTCAAACTAAAAAACGCTGAGCCTCCAGTCTGCTTGTCGAATCCCTATGACTTTTGATGTCTTGGGAGATGACATGCTCTCTCAAGAGTAGATCCGCTCAAGGCAATGCTTGAACCCAGATGATACAGTAGGGACTTAAAAATCTACGCAAGATCTTAGTCCCCAGAAACGGAGAGCCTCCTAGAGGTATCATCTTTTGGAGTGATGTGATTGATGCATCTTCATCGACGCTCTTTGCCTTGTGGCTCAAGCTTTGGTGTATCTCCTTCAACTTCTATGACCGCTTCCGTTTTAAATGATTAGGGTTGACCCAGTGTTGTTATCTTATGACGCCAAAACTGCTGCTTACCCTAATGCAACAGGGGTGTTATTTTGCCATTTGTAGCTTGGCATGGCACCGTTAGATGTAGCCACAAACTCACCCATACGACATGCTCGGCTTAACGCTGATTGTGGGTCTTCCGTCCCTTGGACTAATGAGGTTATGAGAGCTCCCAAGAAACTATCTCCAGCACCCACGGTATCTTTAACTTCAACTTTGTTGGCTTTCTCACTGTACCACTTATCATCAATTAATAGACCTGCGCCGTTTCCTCCATCCGTGATACAAATTTTTTTATCACCGACTGATTCTTGGAATACCCGCGCCATATCTTCTAGTGAGGAATTTTCTGAATCTACCAACACCTTTAATTCATCTGCGTTCATCTTGATAAGATCTGCCTCTTCCGATAGAGTTCTGACAAGTTCAAGGTCGTCAAAGGGGGGACGTAAATTGACATCAAAGCACTTGAGGGCATGTTCTGCCCCATTAAGCAAAGCGGATAGAACAGCTCGGTTAGGAAGCGCCCGTAGCGCAAGGCTTCCGAAGATAATCGCACTAGCTCTATGCGCTATTTCTTCAAGATGTGAGGTAAGCCCAATGTGATCCCACGCTACATTTTCTTTAATCTCGTAAGTCGCATTGCCAGCTTCATCAATTGATACGAGCACCACACCCGTAGACTTATGGTCAATTACCGTAACAAAGGTATCCGATAGCCCAGCTTTCTTGAGGCGCCGTAATATTTCCTCTCCTAAAAAATCGCTGCCTACAGCAGTAACTGGATAGACCTCGAGGCCACCCTGCTGAATATGGTAGGCTACATTACACGGTGCTCCTCCCATGAAAAGCCCCGCTGGTAAACAATCCCATAATACTTCTCCAAAACAAAATACTGGACCCTTACTTTCCATTGGAGCCGGCCCCCGTTTTCTCTGCCTTTAGATGCAACTCATGACAAGCGCGGATATAAGAAGCCGCGGACCATGCCTGATAACGTTTCCCCATAGGTCTGCCTGTTTTTCCATGGGCCCATTCATTAAATTCCCATTCATCTTCCACACCAAGTTTATTGAGCTCTGCTAATTTTACTAGCTCTCGCGCAGCGACATCAGCGAGTCCAAGTCTATGAATAAACACAACCCATAGCCCCCCCACCAGAGGCCATATACCCCCGTTGTGGTAATGATGCGGCAGATTCAAAAGGTTCACAGTATAATAAGGCATCCAATCAGGATCCCCCGCTTGCACCGGCGGATACAAGTTGGCTATGGGCCAAGGCTCATTAACACCCACTCCCCACAAGTATTTAAAGGCGGTCTTTGCACGATCTATATCTAAAAGATTAAATATAAATGCCAGCAAGTTTCCAAAGGTGTCACACCTCCAATTAAAATTAAAGGGCGAGATTTGAGCTAAAAGATACTGCGCATCACCAACCGAAAACTGTCTATCTGCAAAAGTTACATTGTCGTCCAGTTGCTGTGCCCTTTTGGTCGTAGGCCAAAAATTGTCTAGAATCTCGGCTTGAATATGCTGCGACCAGCGGAAATAGTCCGCTGCTCTATCATGATCACTCCTCCATTCCATGATGTGCCCATAACAAACATTGGTTCGGTACCACAAGACCTCGTCGTATAGAACATTATAGCTGCGTCCAAACAAGTCAGTCCAATCACCTGCCTCTGGAATTTCCAAAAGGCCATCATTATTACTATCATGCGCACTTAGCCAATTCATGACTTTTTGCAATGAATCAGCATATTGCTCTAAAAAGTCAAAATCCTCTGTCGCACGGACATAGGTATAAAAAGCAATAACCGCCCACAATCCACTATCAATCGAACAGATACCCCCAACACCAGAGTAATCAGGCTTTCCCGAGTCGATACGAACATTACTCGGAATTTGTCCATTTGGTGTAATGTTATCAAAGAGCGTCATCAACGTTTGTTTCTGAGCTTGGCGCATCTTGGGGCTGTCCAAAGAAATGCTACAAATAATAGTAATTGCTCCATCTCTACCCCAAACGCTGCGATAGTTCTCATCTGTTCCCGTCACTGTATTGTCTTCTAAAGAAGCCGCAGAAAACCCCATGGGAGTAATGTTCTTCTCGAGTGTCCTAACGGCCTTACGGTACCCCTCTTTGATCAAGCTCTGCTCTTTCTTGGAAATAGAAGTAAGCAAACCTTCCTCAAAGAGCATCCTTAAGGAGGGGTCTACGTCAATCTGTAGATCCCTAACTGATTGCGCGTCAGGAAGTTTATCTATCACTCCAAAATGCCTTAGTCCAAGCAGTACGCCATCCGCCATGACATCTTTTGCCAAGTAAACATCCTGATGATTGACAACCGCCTCGAAAAGCTCCGGCTGAGCATTATCTACCACTATGCCTTTAACACCTGGAAGATGGAACATACTTGCGTCTGTTCCGCTATCCCCAGCTACAAGAACTTTATCTAGAGGAATCTTTAACCAGCTACATAGCCAATCTAGTGCCTGATCCTTATTGGCTCTAGCAGGAAGGATATCCAAATATTTATAACGCGAATAGTTAACAACCACATCCAGCCCGGCACCTTTAAGATTTTCTTTGAGTTCAGCGATCACTTCATCACTCGCATTTTCCAAAAACCAACTAGACTTGTAGGTATGAAGCAGCTCCTCGGGCTGCTTCTCAGTTCCGGGAATTGCTTCTAAAATTCTCTCCACCTCAGACAAATCCCATCCTTGGCAAAAATGACCCCGAAATTCAGGAACAGATTCTCCCTTTTTACAATCCCAAACATCTGTTCCCAAGAGACTGATGATGTAATCTGGTTCTGGCAACGTTTGCTCTTCTAAGACTGTCATGATCTCCGCGTGTGGACGGCCTGAATTTAAAATAAGCAAGGGCTTACGCTCTGGCTCAAGCCCTTCCCAGGACTGCTTAAACTTAGCTACCGCCTCCGGGTTACCAAGCAAAGTCCCATCTAAGTCTGTTGAAAATAAACGTATCACTAACTTATACTCCTTTAACTGTGCAAATAAGCCGAGACCATTTTACAGTTTCCATGGCATCTTTAACGACTCCAGCTATTTAGGTCGTCCATACTGGGCATGCCAAAACCTGATGACTTCCTTTGCTCTACCGCGCTTATCAACTGTTGCGCTATTCCAGTCCACGTAAACAAACTGCGTGCCAATTGCGCACCGTTTCTGGATAAGCGATTCCAAATTTTTGGATACTTCAATGCTTTCATCATCGTTATTCCTAAATCCTCTTTATCAAATGTATCGGCATATAGACCGTGATATCCATAGTCCAGCACCCGGTAAAGTCCTCCATGAATCGTGGCTACAGTTGGAGTGCCACAAGCCATGGCTTCGATAGCTGTCATGCCAAAAGGCTCATAACGGCTGGATAGTGCAAAAACATCTGCCGCCCTGTAAAAATCTGCCAGATCATCATCTGAGACAAAGCCAGAGAATTCCACCCGATCCTGTATTTTTAACTCTTGGGCTAAGCGCTTGAGACTATCAAGAATCCCCGTTTCATATTCATCCATCTTTTCCCCTCCGACTGCCAAGTGCAATCTGACATCTGGCATTCGCTTAGCAGCTTCCGAAAATCCCTGAATGAGTAAATCATACCCCTTATTCGTGGCTAAACGCCCCAGGGCCATCACGGTTTTCTGAGTCATATTAAATTTCTGTCTCAGGGCAGCTCGGGAAGCACTACTTACGGGGAAAAAGCGATTATCATCGTAGCCTGGCGGAATCATACGAATTTTTTCTGCAGGCACATCATAATCCTCTCGAATCATATCCACCTGGATCGGAGTAGTGGCAATCACCATATCGCACTCCGCATAGAGTATGCGCTCGTGGTGATTCCTTCGGCTGAAATTAAAAGTTTTTTCGAACTCCTCCTTTTTTTCCGGGTAATCCTTCTCCATTTGGCGCTCTTTCCAAACTCCTAGGGAATGAGGGGTGTGAAGATGAGGAATCTTGAGAACCGTGCTTAGATGCTGGCCAGCAAGCCCAGCGTCCCAATAGTGGCTGTTAATAAATTCGTATTTTAATTGATACTTTTCTATGAAGCGCAGTGTATGCTCACCCCACTCTGGCAATTTTTTGTAGAGATACTCCTTGGGGATGAAATCCTTCCCTCCACAAGGCATCCTTAAGACCCTTACTTGGTCTCCCATTTCGTCGATCTCCGGTTGATCCTCGAAGCGTCTTGTCCAAATATCGACCTCATATCCAAGCTGAGCCAATTTCTTCGATAACTCCAAAACAAAAACAACTTGCCCACCCGTATCTGCAGCACCTAAAGGGGGCTCTGCTGCAACATAACCATGGGTGGATATCATGCAGATCCGAGGCAGCCCGGAGTCATTTATCAAATTACCATCAACCATAGCTGCCAGGTTAGTCTGGCTTTACACTTTCTGGAAGAAGAAATATTGAAGAGTCTCAAAAGCCTCGTAAAATAGCATTTCATTTAAAAATCTAACCGTTGCTTTGCCAGAAGCATGATCTCTCCGAAGCGTGTCACACTTCCACAAACTAAGCACTTATGACTCTCAATAACTAGCAGCCAGAAAATAACCTACCCCATGAAACTCATACGTTTTGGAGAACCTGGACAAGAGAAACCAGGACTTGAAATAAAGGACGCTCGTTACGACGTGAGCAATTTGGTACGTGATTATAACGAATTTTTTTTCGCAAAGGATGGCATTGCTAAGCTTGCTACTGATTTTAACAAAGGAAACGCTTCCGAGATATCACAAGATGTGCGACTTGGCCCGCCCATCGCCAGGCCTAGTAAACTGATATGTATTGGGTTGAACTACCATAAGCATGCCGAAGAACTAGGAATGGAAGCACCCAAAGAACCTGTCGTCTTTTTCAAATCGACAACTGCTATCACGGGGCCCTATGACAATGTTATGATCCCTAGAGGTGGTGAGAAGACAGATTGGGAAGTCGAACTGGCCATCGTTATAGCTAAGACTGCTCGTTACATTTCCAAAGACAAAGCCATGGACCACATAGCAGGTTACACTCTGCACAACGATGTCAGCGAACGAGCCTTCCAATTAGAAAGATGCGGGCAATGGGTGAAAGGCAAGAGCTGTGATACATTTGCTCCACTGGGACCATGCCTTGTCACCAAAGATGAAGTCCCAGACCCACACAACCTAAATATCTGGCTCTCTCTAAATGGCCAAACCATGCAAAATAATAACACCAAGGATATGATTTTTGATGTCCCCACGTTGGTGAGCTATTTATCAGAATTCATGACCCTGTTACCTGGTGATGTCATCTCTACCGGTACACCCGAGGGAGTTGGCTTTGGCTTTGATCCACCAGTCTATCTTAGGCCGAATGACATTATGGAATTAGGCATTGACCGCCTTGGAACCTCGAAACAAAAAGTCGCCGCCTTCCGTCCTCAATCTTATGGAAATGGCACAGAAATGCATAGGTATAAATGACAGGCGCCTCAAAAGCTCAAATTTAAATATATGAGCAAACTATTTATGCTTTCTCCTTAAGTTAAATACAATTGCGCCGATCTAGGTGCATGATGCTTACTAAAAATTGCTCCTTCGCGTACATTGTCTGCTTCCTGTTACTTACAAATATTACTATTTGTCCCATAGCCACAGCAGGTCCTGGATCTGATCCAATGGGACTAGATGTGATAGAAGTGGACTATGAGAAAAAGAACTGGAAGTTTGGAGATCCCTTCAAGTTCTATGATGACAAGCTGCAATTTGACTTTGAGCTGAGACAAAAATTTGAATGGAGGGATAATACGGTTGATTTCACAGACAAGAGTGACATTCGCGATGATGCCGGACTTTTGTCGCGAGTTCGTCTAGGTCTTAAATGGATTGCAACCGAAGAACTCACCTTTTATTCACAACTACAAGATTCCCGAACCCTGTTTGATGATCCTGAAGGAATCGTGGACAACAGAGAATTCAGTAAAAACGATAGCCCCATTGATTTACGACAAGCTTGGGTCAAATGGGACATGCAACAGGATATCCCCTTCACTTTAACCTTTGGCAGACAAGTATGGAAATATGGCGACAGTCGTTTATTAGGAGAGGATGACTGGGGCAATAATTCAAACACCTTTGATTCCGTCAAACTTCGCTACCATGCTGATGACTACTGGGTAGAATTTTTCTCTGGCTGGATCGTAAGACACATCACAGACAGCTTCAATGAACCTGACACAGAGGACCTCATTACAGGTCTTTGGTCACATACCGATATCATCCCCAAGGTCGATTCCAATTTTTATGCCATTTTTCGGAGCAAGAGCGATGTGGATACAAAAACCGTTCTTAAAAATGTAGACAAGCAAAGCTCAGGAAATGTCGCTCCCGCTGGTGACTATTTAACGCTGGGAACTTTTATCAAAAGTAAGAAGGGTGAATGGGATAATTGGGATTTTGAAGCAGAGCTTAACCTGCAGGTCGGCGAAATTTCCAATCCGCTACAAACCAGCTCAACTTTAAAGAAAGTAGTAGTCAATACCTCTCGACAAGACCATTTGGCTTTCGCCAGCCACATTGAGGCCGGATACAAACTAGAGAAAGAATACAAAACGAGAGTATATGTAGAATATAACTATGCCAGCGGCGACGACGACCCCGGAGACGACATCAACCACAGCTTCCAAAATCTACATCCGTCCAACCATTATAAAGACGGGCGTTATGGCATTATGGATCGCTTTGCTTGGTCAAATATACATAACCTAGGCTTTGGCATACAGACGAAACCCCTAAAGAACTTCTCTGTTAAACTATCCCATCAGCTCTATTGGTTAGATTCTACAAACAGTCCTTGGACCGGATCTGACCTTAAACCAGTGGGTGACAAAGACCGCTTTGGTAAAGCTCTCCAAAAGAATGTCTCCCACTTCGTAGGTAACGAACTCAACCTAGTCATGAAATATAAACCAAAGAAATGGTTTAGTGTAGAAGTAGGCTATGCCCACTTCTTTGCCGGTGATTATGTTTACGATACCGACCCAATTGATAAAGGGGTGGATGACGCAGATTTTCTCTATCTAAAAACCACTCTCGCTTTTTAGAGATCTGAGCATTCTTCACCTTTTCCTCTTTCCTTTTCCCAAAAAATCTGGTCATAAAGACAAAACATGTTGACTTTTACTGGATCCCCCGATCAAGTCGTGGGATGAGGTTAGGATATGGTGTTAGGAAGGAGTCATGATATAGTTTGGGGTGTTGGTAAGAGGATCATACCCGTGCGGATTCACCTTCCTTATGTCATACCTCGGTTTGACCGAGGTACTTAGAGGGAACAGGCACGGCATTTTGGGCGAATTCTTTCCTCCAAGCATGATCTTTCCGTGGGAGACTTTCTAGATTTGATCTCTTGATGCCGGCCTCGATTTAGGCGAGACGCAAATTCTCAAGATTGCTCGATCAAATTGTAAGATGACGGTAGGGTGGGCTTGGTGGTGAGATACGGGCAAGTCGTGGAGTGAAGGAAAAGAACTTGGTAGAGACAAAGCGAGGGTTAGGCTTCATGTCATAGCCGTATGGAACTCAGTTATGACCATCAAATCAGGGACAATGCGCGTTTGAATCATGCTTATGCTTGCCAACCGCCGATGTGCTTCGCACTATCTGGGCTATGCCGTATCTTGCCATTCATACCAATACAGATATACCAGCCGCCAAGCATGACACCCTTTTAAGGGAGGCCTCTAAACAGGCTTCTGAGTCTCTAGGTAAGCCTGAGCAATATGTCATGGTTTCGTTGTATCCCAATGAAAGTTTAAACTTTGCCGGAAATGCTGATCCTGCTGCTTATATCGAGCTTAAGAGTATAGGCTTGCCTGAGTCTAGGGCTCTAGATCTATCTGCCAGTTTATGTTCTTTTTGTGAGGCCCACTTAGGGATTAGTCCTTCAAGAATTTACATTGAGTTTTCGGATGCACCTCGTGCCATGTGGGGATGGAATGGAAAAACCTTTGCTTAGAGATATTTACGGTCCCACTAATCTCTGCTTTCCCATCTCCGAAACGAGTCCTAGTCTTCCGTATGCACTGGATCTATCTTATTTTGGGTATCTTGTTTGAAGTGGCGGGCTCTGCTTGCATGAAATTCTCCAAGGGTTTTACATACATGACCCCTTCCATTCTTATTTTTGTTTTCTACGGGATCGCGTTCTTTTTCCTAAACCTTTGTGTCAAAACATTGGAGATTGGGATGGTTTACGCCATGTGGGCGGGTATAGGGACCGCATTGATTGCGCTCTTGGGGATTCTGTGCTTTCAAGAGTCCGCCTCTTTTTCTAAACTATTCTTTATTGGGCTTATCATTGTGGGTGTTGGTGGGCTTCATTTAACGTCTATGTCCCATTCTTAAAGATGAAATCGAGTTCCCCTCTCTATCTCATTGCCGGGTTGTTTGCTTTGCTTATTATTGTATTAGGTTTAGTAAACAGGTATGAAATTATCACTGTTCCGGAGCAAGGGAAAATAGTCAGATTAGATCGCTATACAGGGGATGTGAGCGTAGAGGATATGTATCCCGCATCTGTAGAGCCCTAAGGAGCTGCCTCAAAATGACTAATCCCATGGTAAAGTGTCCCACCTGCGGAAAAAAGGGTCATTGGTTTGCGACTGATTTGGGGCCCTTTTGCAGTAGGCGTTGCAGACTGATTGACCTTGGCAAGTGGTTTGATGAAGATCACCGAATTTCAGAGCGATTGCGCCCAGATCATCTAGAAGACTACGAAGAGCTTCCGCCTGGCACTTATCTGGATTACCCGGAAAGGGATTAGAGTCTTCCTATTTGCGCAGCTTGTTCTAGGGTCAAAACATGATCGCATTTATTTCAGGTAAACTTGTCGAATCACTTCCAGGGCGAATCATTATTGAAACCGGGGGATTAGGATACGAAATTCTCATACCGAATTCCACCTACGAGAATTTGCCAAATGAAGGGCAAGACCTGAGGCTCTGGACACATTTGCAGGTTAAGGAAGATGCGCATACGCTATACGGGTTTCATAAAACGGAACAGCGTGATCTCTTTAGGCTGCTCATTTCTTATGTCTCAGGCGTAGGGCCCAAATTGGCGTTATCCTTATTGAGTGGATGTACGTCGCCTCAATTTCGCACGGCAGTGGCACATGGCGATGTAGGATTTCTTTCCAAGATTAAAGGTGTGGGCAAAAAAACGGCTGAGCGCATCATTGTTGAACTCAAGGATAAAATGGGGGTGACGGAGGCGTGGGCAACTTCAACGGGAACAGCTTTAAGTGCTAGTGAGGAGGTTGTTAATCCGCAACAAGAATTAAATAACGATGCCCTGTTGGCTCTCATGGCATTGGGCTATAAACAACCTCATGCTCTTAAAGCTCTGGAGAAAGTAACAGAAAAAACGAGTATTGAACAGATGGTTAGGGATGCCTTGAAGTTGTTGTCCTGAATAGTTTTTTAGCCAACGAACTGCCAAGGTGCTTCAGTTCAAGGTGAAAATTAGCCTGATGTGATTTGCGTCATCCGAGTTTAAGTGGCCAAATCACTTTAAAAATTTCTCAAAATCAATAAACTGACTCTATGGCTGAACATACCATTGCGCAATTTAATCATGATGAAGCAAATTCCGACCATTATGAGATTTCACTGCGCCCACAGAGATTAGAAGATTTTGTCGGCCAGGATAAAATCAAAGAACGTCTCCGAGTCATGGTGCAATCAGCCAAAATGAGGGAAGAGGCTCTGGATCATCTTCTTCTCTGCGGCCCGCCGGGCCTGGGCAAAACAACTCTGGCAAATATTCTCTCTCAAGAACTCAACGTCAATCTTCGCACGACCTCTGGGCCAGTCATTGACAAGGCCGGCGACTTAGCTGGTCTGCTCACCAATTTGCAGCAGGGTGATATTCTCTTTATAGACGAAATCCATCGGCTCAATAAGGCGATTGAAGAGTATCTCTATCCAGCTATGGAAGATTACCGGATTGATATTATTATTGATCAAGGTCCCAATGCGCGTTCGGTGTGTTTGAATCTTCCCAAGTTCACGCTCGTTGGAGCCACAACCCGCGCCGGCATGCTTAGTGCACCACTTCGCTCAAGGTTTAGCATGATCAATCGCTTGGATTACTACTCTGCTGAGTTTTTGCAAAAAGTTGTCTTACGTTCAGCTGATTTGTTAGATTTGCCTATGGATCCGAATGGAGCTTTTGAAATTGCCCGCCGGTCAAGGGGCACGCCTCGGATAGCGAATAATCTTTTGCGTTGGGTGCGTGACTATGCCTTAGTCAATGCAGGTGGAAGAGTAACATCTGAAGTTGCAGACAAAGCTCTCAATATGATCGAAATTGATTCCCATGGACTCGATGAAATGGATAAGCGAATTTTGGAGGCTCTGATAAATAAATTTCAAGGGGGACCTGTTGGGATGAGCTCCCTGGCGGTTGCTACTGGCGAAGAGCCTGGCACGGTTGAGGAAGTGCACGAGCCTTACTTGATTTTAGAGGGCTATTTGCAACGCACACAACAAGGTAGAATTGCTTTGCCATTGGCTTATGAACGGCTAGGGCTAACGGCTCCCAAAAGGCAAAATGAGCTTATATAGTTGCCAATAACCAAGATTTAACATTTTCTCTTCACAGACTAGAAATTGGGTCTATTGTTTCGCCCAATGCCTAAACGCGACGATATTCAATCGATTCTCCTCATTGGTTCAGGACCCATTATTATTGGTCAGGCTTGCGAATTTGATTATTCAGGCGTTCAAGCCTGTAAAGCTTTGAAAGCAGAAGGCTTCAGAGTCATCTTGGTCAATAGTAATCCGGCGACGATTATGACGGACCCAGAGTTCGCTGATCGAACCTACATAGAGCCTATTACTCCAGAAGCTGTAGAGCTCATTATCAAAAAAGAGAAACCGGATGCGCTTCTACCAACTTTGGGTGGTCAAACGGCCTTGAACACCGCGATGAAGCTTTTTGAGTCGGGGGTGCTTAAGAAGCACAATGTGGAAATGATAGGCGCTAATGCTGATGCGATTCATAAGGGGGAAAACCGCCAAGTCTTTAAAGAACTAATGATCAAGATTGGGCTAGATGTCGCCCAGTCCGGGATAGCTCACAATCTTCAAGAGGCTAAGGATGTTGCCAAAGAAATTGGACAATTTCCAGTCATCACGCGGCCTGCTTTTACCTTGGGAGGCACGGGCGGAGGTGTTGCTTACAATTGGGAGGAGTTTGAGGAGTTGGCAGCTCGTGGATTAGATCTATCACCTACAACAGAAATTCTGATAGAAGAGTCACTTCTTGGATGGAAAGAGTATGAAATGGAGGTCGTTCGGGATAAGAATGATAACTGCATTATTATCTGTTCCATTGAAAATTTTGACCCTATGGGAGTGCATACCGGAGATTCTATAACGGTAGCCCCTGCGCAAACTTTAACAGATAAAGAGTTTCAATACATGCGGGATGCTTCCTTTGCCATCATCCGTGAGATAGGTGTCGAGACTGGCGGGTCGAATATCCAATTTTCAATAGATCCTAGATCTGGCCGCATGATTGTCATTGAGATGAACCCCAGGGTATCGCGCTCATCGGCCTTGGCATCTAAAGCAACCGGATTTCCCATTGCCAAAGTTGCCGCCAAATTGGCGGTTGGGTATACTCTGGATGAGCTCAAAAATGATATCACACGTGATACACCAGCTTCTTTCGAGCCCACGATTGATTATGTAGTCACTAAGATTCCTCGATTCACTTTTGAGAAATTTTCTGATGCTGACAGCACCTTAACATCGCAAATGAAAAGTGTGGGAGAAGCCATGGCTATCGGCCGAACGTTTAAGGAGTCCTTCCAGAAGGCGGTTCGATCACTTGATCTTAAAGAGAGGGACGGAAGCTTGGCTTTGGGGTCCCCTACAGAGAAAGAGCCTGATGAACTGATACGAACTAAATTGCGCTCCCCGAACAATCAGCGCCTATGGTGGATAACCCATGCATTACAGCACGGATTTTCTCTAGAAGAAATCCACCAAATTTCTGCGATAGATCGTTGGTTTTTGCAGAATATCAAGCAGATTTATGATCTCTCTATTGAGGTTGAAGATAAATCTTTTGTAGGCAATAAAGAGTTATTACCTCTTCTCGCCAAAGCCAAAAGCTACGGTTTCTCTGACAAACAAATTGCTGAACTCACTGCACCAAAAGACCAGTACCAAGAAGCTAAGGATGCGCTTTTGGCCTGGAGAATAGAAAATGGACTGACACCAAGCTATCGCCTCGTGGATACTTGCGCGGCAGAATTTGAAGCTTATACCCCATACTTTTATTCCACCTATGATCGCGGGGACAATGAACATAGGTTAACAGATACAAAGAAAGTGATTATTTTAGGGGGTGGTCCAAATCGTATAGGCCAAGGCATAGAATTCGATTACTGCTGTGTACATGCAAGTCTCTCTCTGCAGAAGCAAGGCTTCGAAACGATTATGGTAAATTCCAATCCTGAGACAGTTTCCACGGACTATGATACATCTGACAAGCTCTACTTTGAACCACTTACAGTAGAGGATGTTCTGAGTATTTATCATGCAGAGAATACCAACGATTCAGTCTTAGGTGTCATTGTGCAGTTTGGAGGGCAGACCCCTCTCAATCTTGCTTCAGGTTTGGCAAGCAAAGGTGTCCGTATCATTGGCACTTCTGTCAATTCTATTGAGAGGGCGGAGGACCGTAAACTATTCCAAGAGATGATTCAAAAGCTCGACCTTCGTCAGCCAATTAATGCAACTGCGATTGATACGGAAGGTGCACTTAGCGCGGCAACAAAAGTGGGATACCCTGTTCTTATGCGTCCGTCCTTCGTTTTAGGTGGACGCGCTATGCAGGTTGTTTACAGCGACAAGGAGCTTCTCGAATACATGGAAACAAATACTGTGCAGGTTAGTTCTGAAAGACCTGTTTTGTTGGATCAGTTTCTCGATGACGCGACAGAAATTGATGTGGATTGTTTAGCGGATGGAGAGAAAGCCATTGTTGGTGCCATTATGGAGCATATTGAGCGTGCTGGGGTACATTCAGGTGATAGTGCTTGCACCATTCCTCCCTACTCTTTGAGTTCCGGAATGATCGAGACAATTCGGTCTGCTACGTTGGCAATCGCCAAGGAACTTCATGTGAAGGGTCTGATGAATGTGCAATATGCTGTTAAGGACGACACGCTTTATATTATTGAGGTAAACCCTAGAGCCTCCCGAACTGTGCCTTTTGTCAGTAAGGCTGTTGGAGTGCCACTGGCAAAGTACGCTTCGCGGATTATGGCTGGAGAAAGTCTGGACGACATTGGCTTTCATAAAGAAGTTACACCGGATTACTTCTGCGTGAAAGAAGCCGTTTTTCCTTTTGTTAAGTTTCGAGGTGTTGACATATTGCTCGGCCCAGAAATGAAATCAACTGGAGAGGTCATGGGGATAGATGCAGATTTTGGTTTGGCCTATGGCAAAGCACAAATGGCGGCTCAACCCCCTTTGCCCTCAAAAGGCAAAGTATTTGTGTCCGTGAGGGATCAAGACAAGGAGGCTGCCATCAAGCTAGCAGGAGAGCTCTCCGGACTCGGTTTTGAAATATGCAGCACGCATGGCACGGCACAAGCCATTCGGGATCATAAGATTCCTGTGACGCCTTTACTAAAACTCGCTGAAGGAAGACCAAATGTCCTCGACTTGATTAAGAATGATGAAATCAAGCTGGTGGTTAATACTCCTGCAGGTCCAGTCGCGCGCCAAGACGAGGTAAAAATTCGCACGCAAGCTCTTTACCATCATGTTCCAGTCATGACCACCATTTCAGCCGCTCAGGCGTCTGTTGAGGCGATAGCTTCCTTTAAGAAAGAGGGTTTAAGTGTGCAGCCTCTACAGGATTACCACGCAAACTGAGTTTGGTTCACTACCCCGTCTCATGCACGGTTGCCGAAGGTGAGTTGCGTTTTTTTAGTTTGCTTCCAATTAAGACTGCTAGGAAGAAGGCTGCAAAAATAAAGATACCTGTAAATTGGAGTTTTGACCAAAGCACCCAGAGGCTGCTGCCACCTGCTACTAGAGTAGCGACAAACATCGCACCGTTCCAGACAAACTTCATTTTGCCTTGTGGCGTTTGTTTTCCCAATAATGTCTTTTGATTCATTAATAGGAAAAAGGCAATATAGGCAATAGGAAGAAGGACCATGCCAAAAACCGATGTAGGAATAGCTAGCCAAAGCTTTGCTTGATTCCAAGCAAAAGGTCCAATAGCCCCAATGAATACCATGAAAACACCTATCCTGAAATAGTGCTTGTTTCCAGGTTTATTCAAAGCCTCGCATAAACAGAATCCGTTGATTGTCATGAGTACAATTGCGGTGCTCAATGCCATTCCAAAGATTCCTAGGCCAAATATATAATGGGCTAGAGTAGGGCCTGTGATGGGTGTTAATGCGTTAGAGAGTTGGAATGCGTCTCTTTTAACGAGCATGGCAGCCATACGCTTTTCGGCTACAGGCATCTTTGAAATTTGCTGTATGATATCATTATCTGAGAGATTCGCAAAGGCTTCGCCACCTAATTGGCTTTTGAGTCGCCCTTCTAAGTTTTTCTGGTAGCCACTTTGTAAAGTCTTAGGAACTTGGAGCTCCAAGTTATTTTGTGAATTTTCCAGGCCTGCCGGGATTTTGGCATGGAATTGAGAGGCTGAAACAATGACGACACAGGCTGTAGCTATGACAAAGGGAATAAAAAGCCCAGTAGATAAGTCAAAAACCGCGAGTCCTTTAAACTCTTTACTCCAGCCTTTCTTTAGCATCGAATAGGGAAGTAAGAAGGTCATATTAATGCCGACAGCAGCAGCAGCAGCACTGATAATTATCGAGCGTTGTTGATCAACAATTAAACCGCTCCAATAAGCTCTTCCCTCAGCGGTTAAGTCCGCCAGAAATGGGGAGAAGCTCGCCGTAGGTTCTGAAAGCGAGCTCCAACTGGGGATCAGTCCGAGGAAAATCTTATTCCATGCTACTTCACCACTGATGCTCATGCGAATGACAACCGCAAAAAAGCAAAGCACGATGCCTCCCACCATGGTTTTCATAGTCCAATCAAATGCCTTTACACCCCATCCCCCACGGCTGTAGAGCATGACGACTGTAGCCGCTACAGCTAATGTAGTGCCAACAATGATGATTTTGCTCCATGGTTCGGGAATGCCGCCCTCTCCTAAAAACTGTGGTAATAAGTTTTGTTGAACGGCTGCCGTAGCAAGGGAAAATTGCGGCATGGACCAAACCATGTTTGCAGCCATAGAAGCAAGTAGCCATCCCCAACCAAGAACAGGGCTGATGTGTTCATTGATCGCTTTGAAAGGGCTCTTGCCCGTGGAAAGTGTGACGTAGGCTATGGCACTTAACATGATGACTCCAAGAATCATAGCCAGAGGTTGTACCCACATAAAGGCAAAGCCAGCTATGATTCCTAAGTAAAGGGCTGATGAAAGCGAGCCACCCCCCAAGGTGATTGCGCTTTGGATCCAACCTGGTCCAGATAATTTGGTATAGGCCAATAAGGTGCCCAAGGAGCCTTGGGCTTTTCCTTCGGTAATGATTTGTTTATGTTTTTCGATATCTGGGTTTGAAAAGGATTGAGAAGGTGTTACAGGATTAGTCATTCCATCAGGAGCTTGGTTTTCTGTGTTGATCATCCTTGTTCCTTACGTTGATTATTAAGGAGGCGTAGTAATCCTTCAGTCTTTATAAGAATCGGCAATTTCTTGGGCCATTAGTGATAGTTCAGCCGCTTTAAAAACATGCTCTTGGGTCATCGCTTTTTCAGTTCTATTGAGTAGGTCTAAGATAAGCTCTCCAAAAAAGGGATACCCTACTTTCCCCTCACATTCAATCATCTTAGGTTCATGATCAGTTGTGAGATAAATTCTCTGCCCCGGGTTGCCTGATTGGGCAATGTCTAAGTATTTGCGGACTTCCAGAGTACCTTTAGTGCCTAAGACGAAAGTGCGTCCATCACCCCATATAGGCATTCCGTCAGGAGTCCACCAATCTACTCGGCAATAGCACGAGGATCCCGTTGAGGTGATGAGTTGGGCTTCGCCAAAGTCTTCCAAGCCGGGTTTGTCAGGATTGCCAAAATTAGCTACACGCGCATATTTGACAACGGCATCTTCTACACCGGCATAAGTCAAAAATTGCTCAAATTGATGCGATCCAATATCTGTAAGAATGCCTCCGTAGGCTTCTTTATCAAAGAACCAATCAGGTCTTGCAGATTTAGAAAGTCTATGAGGCGCTATGATGAGCACTTGAAGAACGTCGCCAATCAGGTCCTGACTTATTAATTCTCCTGCATGCCAGCCCGCTTCTGTGTGAAGGCGCTCCGAGAAATAGACCATGTATTTTTTATGAGTCTCTTTGACAAGCTTCTTAGCTCTTTCAAGTTGTTCTAAGGTGGTGAAAGGAGATTTGTCAGTAAAATAGTCTTTACCAGCTCGCATAGCTTTTTCCCCGACCTCATATCTTTTATTGGGTATAGCTGCGGCATTGACTAAAAGAATCTCCTGATCATCTAGAATCTGTTCATAGCTATCAGCAACGGAGATGCCTGGAAATTTTTTTAAGTAGCTTTCAATTTTTTGAGGATCTGAATCGTATACCCATTTGCATACACCTCCAGCTTCTAAAAGCCCATTGGTCTGCCCATAGATGTGACCATGGTCTAGGTATGCTGTGGCAAAAACAAACTCTCCCTTTTCAACGACTGGTTTTGTTTCTCCAGATGGTGCGTAGTCAAACCCCGTCTTGCTCATTCTTTATTTTCGCTCACTCATATTGGGATATGTTTATAATGTGACTACAGTCAATAGCAAGTGAATGCGTAAGTTTGTATAAAAATTTCTTGAGAGATTTGATTTACCTAAAAGACTTTGCCATGTCTACGGGCGCTTTAGCCTTAATTGTTTCGCGTGATAGAGAATTTTTTTTGCGTTCAACTAGAGCTTCTCGGTATTCTATTCCATCGAGAGGAAGCAGGACGCGTTGCTCCTTCCATGAAGACAACAAGATAGCGTTAGCTATTTCTACGGACATAGAGGCATCTCTCAAGGGGCCAATGAGCGCATCATCATTTGCAAGTGCATCGATGAAATTTCGCAAAACTCCAACATGCTGAGTACCTTTGTCTTCGCCAAACTTTTCAGTTCGAGTCTTCGTTTCAGGTGTTCCAAACATGTCATCTGTTTGTTTGGAGAATTCGTCAGAGGGCTGCGACAGGGTGCTCACAAGAAGTTCTCTATTTTCCGCTATAATTGTGCCTTTGTTACCTACAATTTCTAGCCTGTTCACTCCGGGGTGTTCGCCTGTTGACCCTACAAAAATGGCCTTAGCTCCGGATGGCAAATCAAAAAAAGCGGAAACACTGTCCTCTACTTCAATGTCATGAAATTTACCAAATTCGCACTCTGCCCTAACAGACCGTGGCATACCAAAGATCCAAGAGAATATATCGATATTGTGGATGCATTGGTTCATAAGTGCTCCACCGCCTTCACCAGACCAAGTGCCTCGCCATGGACTGCAGCTAAAGTAAATTTCAGGTCGAAACCAGTTTGTCATAGTCCACTGGATTCGGTTTAACTCGCCTAGTTCGCCATCCGAGACAAGATCTCTAATTCTAGTGTAGTAAGGGTCGGTTCTTTGATTGAGCACAACTGCAGCAACTTTATTTTTTCTTTTGGTAAGTTGTATGAGGTCTCTGGCATCTTGGATTTCCAGTGCCACTGGTTTTTCGACAAGCACATGCTTTCCAGCTTCAATGGCTTCCACCGCCAGACTCGCATGCAAGTGAGTAGGGGTAGCCAGTATCACGGCATCAATTTCTGAATTTTTTAAAAGCTCTTTGTAATCTTTATAATAGCGAACTCCACCCATTGATGATGGATCCATATCTGTTCTATCCGAAACGGCTAAAAGTTTGGCGCCATGGATTTTGTCTTCAGTAAGATTGCTGGCATGCAGCCTCCCAATATTACCAAAACCAATCAGCCCGAAATTTATCATATGAATTTTGCTCGTTAAATTATTATTAAATCGATATGAGGCTAAAGAGACTTAAAGATTTTGCAAGATCTTGGCTTCAAGTAACATAGAGTTTTCTAGGAGTATTACCTTTTTTGAGACTGATGTCTTAACACTATTTGGATGGGGCTACGCACTTGACCGCTTCGCTTTAGCTTGCTAGTAAAGGCTACGCGAACAGGATGTGATGGATATATCTTCGTTGACTCTCTTTTTCTTGTGGCTCAGGCTCTAACGGATTTCGTTCAGCTTGTATCAGATCATCCAGGCCAGGCTAAATGGATCTTAAGCTTTTTGATGGGCCGCTTCTCGAATAGGGGGGTTTTCCATTACGGCGTAATATATGGTAGCAATACAACCCATCAACTGGTCATCTTCCGATTCACTGATTTCAATAGCAAAACCTTCACTCATGTGTTCTAAGATTTGGTTATCGATTGATATTTTAATGGAATCTTGCATATGTGCAATGAGCTCTCGCAAATCGCCGCCTATGATAATGAGTTCCGGGTTAAAAACGTGAACAAGTCTGGCGATTCCTTGGCCCAGTTTTGTTCCGACATCTTGAAGGACTTTAAGCATTCTTTCATCTTTACTTTCTATTAGGGAGGTGGCCTCATTTATCCAGTCAATGCGTAATCTATTTCGTTCTGTAAAATCCACTCCGGCGTCACATAGCTTTCGGATGATTGCCTTGGCACCTACCTCAGTAATCCAACAACCCCTTTTGCCGCAGCCGCATACATGACCATTTTCTACAAAAGGCACATGGGCAATCTGTCCCGCAAAGCCTGATTCGCCCAAAAGCAATTGACCATCAACATAAATACCTGCTGCCATGCCTACACCGACACTCAGATATATGATGTTTCTAACCTTTTCTTGATTGCCAAACAAATAGGCTCCGACAGCTCCGGCATGAGCTTCATTGATCAAATGGATAGGAATGTTAAATTTCTCCTCCCACATGGCCTTGAGAGGAACATTATTCCAGCCAAACAATGGGCCATGAGCTAAGATACCTTTTTCATAATTCACTAAACCAGCCCAGGCAACGCATAAACCGCGACATTTAAGAGTTTTTTTCTCAGCTTGGGCAAGAGCTCTTTGTACTAAAAGCTCTGCTTCCTTAATGTAATCATCTTGCTTAATCTCATGCTCAAGGAAGCGTTCAGAACGCCATATAAAGTCTTGCCCCATATTAGAAAGAACCACTGTGATTCGGTGCAGATTCATTTCCACGCCAATCATGCAGCCACAATTCGCATTAAGTTCTAGCAATAACCCCGGTCGCCCGGCAAAACCTTCTTTGTAGTGAGTCTCTTTAACCAAGTCTGCCTCTATTAGGTCTGCGACGATATTAGATACGGTTGCTCGAGTTAACCCTTGCTTTTCAGCTATTTCAGCTCGTGATAGGGAGCCATTTTTGCGCAATTGGTTTAGCACACCTACCGAGTTCAGCCTTCGGATGTCTACTCGATCGTAACGAGTTTGGTTTTTGAGTATATGATGTAACATGGCGATGCTATAGTTTAGATTTTGAATTAATTCTGGGGTAAATCATTATATAAAATGTAAAATCAATAATAAGTCTTTTTGATTAAATGGAAACTATTAATTTGCAAAAATTCTAAATAAGGTTGCTTGGGACTTGCGGAGACGCTATTTAGTTTAATTTTTCAACTATGGCAGCTAGTTTCGTTATTACGTTTGTTTAACTAAAAATCTGCTCAATATTCTTATAATTAGTAGTTTAGCAGAAATTACTAGCAATTTATTATATACAAATACGTAAAAAGTATTTACTCTCTGATTATGCGCTATCAGCCCAACAGAGACTATGTAAGTAATGATGAAATACAGACACCTGATTACCTAGCTAAACAGCTTGTGGAGCATTTTCAGCCGATTGGTCGAATTTTGGAGCCCTGCAGGGGGGATGGAAATATATACCAATATTTACCAGAAGATGCCCTATGGTGCGAAATTAATGAGGGCCGCGATTTTTTAAATTGGGATAAGAAGGTGGATTGGATTATGACGAATCCACCTTGGAGTAAAGTTCGAGTGTTTCTGAATCACGCGATGTCTATAGCTGATGATATTGTCTTTCTTATGACTGTGAATCATATATGGACAAAAGCTCGTATACGCGACATCAACACGGCAGGATTTGGTATAAAAGAGATTAGTTTGGCAGATATGCCCAAATCATTTCCTCAATCTGGCTTTCAGTTAGGTGCTATTCATGTGAGCAAAGGATGGCTAGGCCAAATACGCATGAGCTATTTGGCTAATGAGAATGAATGGATGCCAACAGAGGCAACTCGGCTTAAACTGCGCAGGCAAGATGCTGCACATGGTGCTCTCGATCATTTAGAAGAGACCCGGAAGATTTCATTTAGCGCTGATTCCTTGGTAGTCAGCGAAAAATAATTCTTCTGATAGAGATACTTAAGACTTTGGATAGTTCTCTAGGTAAGGATGGGTTTCTCCTTAATTCATAAATTCTTGAGGAACTAAGACATTTGCATATAGCAAGTCCTCGCTGCTCGTCTACGCGGACCAGCTCAGAGTCCATAGCAACTTCGCTGCCAACTACGGTTGCCCAAGCCTGTTGGAGAGATCCAGAGCCGTGTCTTTGAGCACTACGAATTTTTTTCATTACCTTTTGCAAAACCATCTTTCTAGCTTTAAGCGAATGGTCCTCAGGGCTTGCGTTAGTTGATGGAGATAACCTCTCCTCTTTGTTAATCAACTTTGAATAAAGTTTGAATTCATGTGGTGTCATCTTGCGGCCATGTTGCTGCAGAAAGCCACTTTCTAAGTTTTCAAGGGCCTGTGAGTGATCTGCTAGTCGCTCGTAAACGCTGCGTTGAACTTTTCCGCTACTTAAATCCATGATCTGCTCCATGCGCAATCCGCTATTCTTTAGTTCAAGCCTTACTTCATGGACGACTTCTATCCAGACCTTTTGGTATTCAGATTTGAGCACTTTTAGGTAGGGACGATTGGGAGAGTCTCCGCCGATATAGCAGTAAATCATCTGCTCACTAAGGGCTTGTCTCCGAGAACGTGATTTATGAGTCCTATTTAATTTAAGAGCTCGGTAGGTAGAAAATTCACTTCTCTTGTAGGAGCCAAAAAAGGGACGGTCTGCCATGAAAGAAATATAGACAGATTCCCATGGTTCTTCGAAACAAAATTGCAGCTGCTATTACTTAAAATCGTTCCAAGAATAGCGGTTAGTATGGGGCAAGACAGCTTGTTGGATTGTTGTTTGAGTGGTCGCTGCCTCATCGACCGTCCTAGGAGAGGATGAGTTCATTCCTTCAGAGGGACTTTTTGCCTGGGACTGAGCTGTTCGAAGGTCTGGGGTCGGAATGCCTTTGGCAGCTAAAGCTCCTCTTAGGCTGCGGATTTCGGCTGCTTGGTTGTTAACAAGCACGGTTAGGTTCTTGATGTCTGTCTCAAGCCTAGAGAGCAATTTGTCCTTCTCTGATAATTTTTCATCTAGGGAGTTTTGAATTTGATCGACGGAATTAGAGTGGGCTTTAGACTTAACTACCAATCCATCTACACGTTTATCCAAAACAGCTACTACAGCAGCGCCCTCGTCTTTGACTAACTTAAGATCTGATTTCAGCTCGGCTAATTTGTTTTCATGCGTAACCTTCTGAATTTTAATGGTGTGCTGAACTTCATTTAGAACGGTTTCGTGAACAGAAACTTCTTGTGAAAGCTTCATCATGGCCATGTACCGTTTATTCAGGAGGTCATTTTGCTCCGTTATTTGCGACACAAGAGACTTTTTTGTGTCTTCGAGAGTCTGATTCAGGGCGGCAAATTCGCGATTTTGCGTCCAGTAAGTGGTTCCTAAAAACCCTGCCAATGCTACTAAAATTAGGATAAGCGGCAGCCATGCCGATGGGCGGGATTCGACTTTGATTGAATCAGTATTACTCATAAATCACCTCAAGATAGACAACCACCTATAGTATCGGACGTAGTTAACTTAATCTTTAATTTTAGTTTGAGACTAAATGACTTCTTCAGTATAAGACGATCTGGTATCATACATACATTAGTAAGTGGCGACTGATCGCTTTCAGAAACATTATGACAATCCTATCCTCACAAGAGGCATATCAAAAAAGTTTGCAAGGCGGACTTTTGGTAGATGTTAGAACCAAGCCAGAATATGAAGCAATGCATGCACGAGGAGCGGAACATTTGCCTCTGGATAGCCTTACCATAGAAAAGGCAAGTGAGTTACGACGAAAAGTATTCGAGGATGAACAGATCTTGCTGCTTTGTAAATCAGGCAAAAGGGCTAGCCGAGCCGCAAGCATATTTTCTAAAGCAGGGCATCCGGATGTTTGTGTTGTTGAAGGCGGCACAGACCAATGGGTGCAAGCTAACTTGCCTCATTTGAGGGGGCCGAAAATGATGAGTCTAGAAAGGCAAGTGCGAATTGCTGCGGGTGTTCTGGTGGCAGTTGGAGCTGCTTTGACTTATTGGGTTAATCCAGCTTTTACTATAGTTCCGGCTTTTGTGGGGTGTGGGCTGGTTTTTGCAGGCTTAACGGACTGGTGTGGTATGGGTTTACTTCTAGCGAAGATGCCGTGGAATAGATAATTGGAGTATTTTAGAGCTCAGCGCACTGAAGCTTAATGGAAAATGTCTTGGCATCCTTGGGAGGTATATCGAAAGGCCAGCCAATTAGTAAGGCGTTACCTTGTAATACTTCATGTGAAATCTTATCGTTAGTTTCTGAGCTCATCAGTGGATAGCACCACAGGTTGGCTTCCTGTTCAGAGAGCAACTGTACTTCAAGTCCAGCAGTTTGAGAATGATAGACAATTTTTTTCCCATAACCGTCAAAGCTTATTTCTGTAGGGGATGTTTCTCGATCCTCTAAGATAATCCGGTCGTTTGATTGCTTAGAGAACGGTAAATGAAGATTCACCTCTGTAGCTAGAATGGCTTCGAGTGGAAGGTCGCTGGTATTAATGATTTGGTATACTACTTTTAGTTGATAAGTCTCTGCTCCCCAATGGTATGTTTTGCGAAGGGTAACTTTTTGGTGCATCTGATTTCGGTAAAGCCCCCCCTTTCTTTCCAAGGTTATAAGGGCTCGGTTGCTAAGGTTTTGGGAATCAACTATTTCATAAGGCTGATCAATAAAATCACCTAATTCTACCGCTTTGTTCTCGAAGAGATCCTCAGAATGAGTATGCCTATTGAAGAGGTGATCTTGGAAAAGATGCCTTTTGTACCAATCGCTTTTAGATTGGTCCTCTTGTTCCTGCAGATCAGATGGAGGGATCAGAGAATCATCTGTTAAACCACTAAGAGACTCCGAATGACGAGTTAAATGAGAGGCTAGGTTGAGGTGTTTCGGTAGTAAGCTATACTCAAAGCAGGACCCTCCGTAGGCCGGATGGATGCCACAGAAAATTTTAGGGTGAGTAACCAGCACCTCTTCTTGTCCATCTGCATTAATATCATGGCTGGAGATGTTCCATCCATTGCGATTCGCTGCTAGAATTGATTCTGCATGCAAGAGGCGCTTCCAGATTGCTTGTCTCAGGTGGGGTTGGTAAAGTCCTCCAGATGTTCCAAACCAATAGGCGGTGTTGCACTGGGCCTGCCACAGTAGATCTTGGCATTCATCTATTTGAGAAGGACTAGAATCTTTAAGCAATTTTTTGAGCCATAGCCCCTTTTTATGCATTTGATTAGCCTCGTGATAACGTGCTTTAAATGAGGCAAATGAGCCGGAGCGAAAGAAAGGGAGAAAAAGGTGAGAGTCGTGACGGATGGCTAGGTTGCGGCGCGCTCTTCTGTAGTCTGTTCGCGAACCATCGGGTAATGACCAGGCGCCCATCTCCCATCTTGAGCCCGCAGGTATATAAATAAGCCTAGTTGGTTTATGAGATAGTAAATAATCTTTAAAGCGAATGAGCTTAAGCCATCCAGACGCATCTGATAAAGTCGTGAAAAGTTCTGAGAGATAACCAGATTGATGAACACTGTCGAAAGTTCCAGGCCATACTCCCCAGCGTTCTGCAATATCAGCTGCGGTAAATGTCTGTTCATTTCTACGATTTGCAACGCGCCGTAAATAGATGAGCAAATCGTCCACTTTCCCAAAAGGCATGCGCTTTAGAATATTCGTGTCATTGGGAAATAGATATATCGGGTGGCCTAAGTGTTCAGTAACGAAGGCGCCATTTAGTTCATTTTCCTTTTCTCCAGCATAGACGAAGCGCCCTGCTCTTAAAATAGTATAGCGAAGGCCATTTTCAAAATAAGTTTGGGCTAGTGAAGGGCTCCACACGCCTTCGGCTGTCCAAACACCATGGGGAGCATATCCCAGATGCTCTGCTTGCCATTGATTCATCTTCCGAAGTTGGCCAATACGGTCTTCCTCCGGTAGCTCAGCAAGCACGGGCTCATAAAATCCATCAGATAGGATTTCAATTTGATCACGTTCTATAAGGCACTTGAGTCGTTCCAAGTATTCAGGGTGTTTCTCAAGTAAGAATTGGAGAATAGGTCCTGAGTAAGATAAAGTGATGTTGATTTTAGGATGTGCCTCTATGGCCTTTAGCAGTGGCTCATAGCAACGTGTGTAGCATAGCTCCAAAACTTCCGGGAAGTTTCCAATAGGCTGGTGGTGATGTAGAGAGAGGATTAGGTTTAAGTGATTCATCAATAAGAGGCTTGAATTTGACCTGGATTATGGACTAAAGGCTAGAAGATCTGCGCCACATCTTTGCCTTAAATTACATAGAGTCTGCTAGAGGTATCACCTTTTTGGTACATCTTTGTCGACTCTCTTTTTCTTGCGGCTCAAGTTTTTACGCATCTCATTCAACTTCTATTACATCATCCTAGTTTAAACAATATAATTATGGAGCATATATTGGGTATCAGTATGCCAAAGTTTTTCATGTATTTTTATCAAGTAAGATTGATATAACAAGTAATGCTTGTGATTACTACTTAAAAGTAAACGGCACTGAATTATCAGCTGACGGATGGACTGATTTTAGGTAGATGGCTGTATTTCTCATGCGTGTGATTGAGTTTTAAACAAACCAGTTTTTTAAAGTGAATTTTGGAGAGGGAGCCGTGAATTCAATAAGGCCTGTAGAAGGGTAAATTTCTTTTTCTGTCCCATTCTCTAAAATCTGCAGGGTCATCGTGACTGTTTCTCCTTCACTCTTCCAATCCAGGGCATGAACACTCGTAGATAATTCAATGCGCTGTGGCTTAATGGCAAGGTGAACCGTCTCTTTTCTAGAGTAGTAGCGGACCCCATCTTTACTTCTTTCGATTTTAGCGAGGTAGGTTTCGAGCTTATTGTGCTTGCTAGCTTCTCTATTAATAACAATTCGAGCGGGTTCGGGTTTGTGAAAAGTGTAAATAAGCTGGTCTGGGGATTGCCCCTTGTAGTCAAAGCGAAGAAAAATGTTTTCAGGATTAAAGCCAAAGTAGAGCTCCCTGGCAATCCTGTCGGATTGGTACATTGCACCGCCGCTGTTTTCAAGATTCATATGCCCTGCGCCCATCCAATCAAAGTAGCTTTCCTTATCTTGTTCTAATTCTGGGTAAATATAGCTGGTGGGCACTGTGTAGGTAAAGAGGCGGCCCTTTTGTCGTATGGGGGCGCTTAAGTATTTTGGAGGCACTTCATTGAGTAAATAATAGACATTCTTAAGATGTGTTCTAAATAGCTCATCAAAGAGAAAGTCAGAATCGGTCTGGAAATCAGGACCATACCACCAGAACCAATCACTTCCTTCGGCTGCGTATATTTCTCTCCAGGCATTTTCGAGAACTTCGCTGGGAAGTGTATTTTCCGCTGCGTATTCAATCAGGAAATTTCTTGTTTTGCCTAGCCACTCCCACCCTCTATTTTCCTCTCCGTCACCAATCCAAATATCAAAGTCGCCGTTGATCCACGAACCTGAATGCAGATGGTGAACGGTATTATGAGGAGGGAATTCTGCAAAGACATCGCCAAGTCTCCTTGCTCGTAGTTTATGACTTGCTTGGATACGCTGATAAACCATGTGTAGAAAGCTTTTGCCGCCGTCATGAAAAGTTTCCCAAGCATTTTCTCCGTCCAAGACTACACCAACGACTCGATTGGGATTATCAGATGGAACAACTTCGTCTAGATGCTCTAAATGATGAATGAGAAAATCGGTAGCTTCTTGATCAGTTTGTCGTGCAGCATTAAATCCTACGAAGTCGGATAAAGGGCGTTCACGAAATAAAGCGTTGACTCTTGCTCCTTCAAATTCGCATGCCCAGGTTTTGAAGAGTTCAATATGGTCTGTTTCTGGTGGTAAGCTCTGAAATAAAACTTTTTCGTCCGTGCAAAAATATTCAATCCCCTCTTCTTTGAAATGAGGTATTAACTCTGGGGCAACAGATCCTTCTGAAGGCCATAGGCCTTTTGCTTTTTCCCCAAAGACTGACTCGTGTAACTCTTGGGCCATCCTCAAGTGAGCTTTGACATCATCTGGGGCAGAGAATGGGGGCGGCAACTCCCTGCCAGGCATGCAGCGGTGTGCAAAATCAGTGTTGTATACAAGAGGCATGATTGGGTGATAAAAAGGGGTAGTGGTAATTTCTACTTGGCCAGCGTCTTTGGCTTCTCTGTAGTAATTGAGAACCGTACAAACAATTTCATGATGAATATCCAAAACGCGATTTTTTTCTTCTTCAGTGAATCCTCTAGCTTTCCGTTTCAACTCCTTTAGCTCTGGATAATTTTCTTCTGCACTGAAACCACACCAAGAGAGGTTATACCACGTTTGGAGGTCTAGATAGTCTTGGTCTTCGAAGTGGCGGGTGCTCTCTTTAATGGTTGTTAGGTCATAGTTTTGACCGCGAAGATCAAGTAACTCTTTATATCTAGGGAATGGATAAATCAAATTATCCCAATGAATCTTAAAAAAATTTTCTAAAATATGAATTTTATCTTCGTGGGATAACTCAGAGGCAGGTTTACGGCTTAGTTCTTCCCATGCATCTGTTACTTCTCTTTGGGCAAGTTCTTGAAGCTGCTTTATAAGCACGGGGGTAAAATTGAAATTGAGATGAACCTCTGGGTACATTCTTCCTACCATAATCATGTCTAAGTAGCCTTTGACTGCATGAAGCCGGACCCAAGGCATCAATGCTGTTTTCGTCAATGGGTTGACATAGTACGGTTGGTGCATATGCCATAAGAAGACAACATTCATCATAAGATCTTGGCCTCCTTCAATATAGTAGCTGCTTCCTCGGGTAGAACAGTATTGATATGGAACCCTGTCCCGAATTCAAACCCTGCAATTCCTGTAAGACGAGGTAAGATCTCAACATGCCAGCGATAGTCAAAAGTCGCTGTTTGCATGTCAGGCTTATCTATTCTTTTGATAGGAGCCGTATGAATGATCATGTTATAATCGGGTTTTCCGACAGCCTCAGAAAGTTGTCGAAGCACCGTTCGGACGGCATCAGCAAGGAGGAAGAGTTCATGGTCATCGCATTCAGCAAAGTGGGGTTTCTGTTGGCGGGGCATAATGCATATCTCAAAGGGAAAGCGAGATGCAAAAGGACAAAAGGCTGCGAAACCGGCGTTTTCAAACACCAGTCGCTCATTGTTTTTTAATTCATTTCGTAAAATATCCTCAAAGATATTGCGGTCCTTTTGCAAAAAATAATGACGTGCGGCTACGAGCTTTTCTTTAATAGTTATAGGTGTGATAGGCAAGGCTATGATCTGAGAATGGGAGTGGTAGATGGAAGCACCAGCCAATGCACCAAAGTTTTTGAACACAATGATGTAACGAAAGCGCTTATCTTGACTCAAATCATGAGAGCGCGCCCGGTAGGCTTTAAGCACATTGGCTACTTCGGTGAGTTTTAGGTCTTCTAAGCATTGTTGAGCATTGGGAGTTTCAATCACTACTTCATGAGCGCCAATACCATTGATGCGGTCGTAAAATCCGACTGCTTCTTTATCTAAATTGCCTTCAACCCGCAGGGCGGGAAATCTGTTAGGAACTACACGAACCTGCCAGCCGGGCTTATTAGGTTGTGAATGCTCGTTGCGAATCGCAAAGACTTCATCAGGAGTATAACTTTCATTCCCTTCACTAAATGGGTCAGATTCCGGGTCACCCGGCGTAGGTTCCCGCATAGTAGAGGCATTCATAGGGCGGCGTAACCGCTCGGGACTAAATACAACCCATCGTCCTATGAGTGGATCTTTGCGTATTTCAGGCATAGTCTTTACAAAAAAATTCTTAGCTAGTTGGAGACCTTACTTTTATGCAGTAAGGCATCCTCGTAGGATTTTCCATATTCATCAATTCTACCCGACCAAGAAAAATCCTGTTGCATGGCATTCATGCGGATAGTCTGCCACTTCTTGGTGCTCTGTCGCAATCGTATTCCTTGTAAAACTTGGGCAAGGAAAGCTTCTTTGTGAAACTCTTTAAAAACGAAGCCAGTTCCGGTTAACGCGTGGTCATCCCAAGGTTGCACCGTATCGGCTAGTCCGCCTGTTGCATGAACGATTGGAATAGTGCCATATCTTTGGCTGTATAATTGGCTGAGGCCGCAAGGCTCAAAACGCGAAGGCATCAGGAAAAAGTCGCAACCCGCTTCAATCAGGTGGGATAGAGGCATATCAAAGCCTATATGCACACTCACTTGGTTGGGGTTATCTTTGGCGAGGTTTGAAAAATAGTTTTCATAAGAAGCATCGCCAGATCCTAGGAGAATAAATTGTGCCCCGAGACGTAAGATTTCCTCTACTATACTCTGCGTCAACTCGAGTCCTTTTTGTTCAACGAGGCGAGTGACAATGCCAAATAGGGGTGGATTTTCATCAACTGGCAAGTGAAAAGCTTCCTGTAGTCTACGCTTGCAAAGGGCTTTGCCTTTCATATGTTTGGTCGAGTAGTTTTCCGGAATATGGGGGTCTGTTTCAGGGTTCCATGTTTCGTTGTCCATGCCGTTAGTGATGCCTCTTAATTTATGTTTATATTTCTTTAATACTCCATCTAGTCCGCAGCCTTTTGCAGGGGTAAGAATTTCATTGGCATAAGTTGGACTTACCGTGGTGATAGCATCTGCGCAAACAAGTCCTCCTTTCATCAAGTTGAGGCGTCCATAATACTCCAGGATTTCGGGCGAATTAAAAACCTTTGGAAGTCCAAGAAGGTTGAAATCTTGGGAAGAAAATATTCCCTGGTAGGCAAGGTTGTGAATGGTAAATACCGTGGCGGTTTCAAGTGCCAGGTGTCGAATAAAAACAGGCACTAAAGCACAATGCCAATCGTGAAGATGTAGAATTTGTGGCGCTGGAGTAAGAAGCTGGCTTAGCGCGGTGACAGCTTTGCTGAAGAAAACGAAACGGCTCAAGTTGTCGGGGTATTGTCCGTAGCGGTCACCATAGAGGCCCTGTCGATCAAATAATCTTGGTTCTTCAATAGCAAAAAGACGAACATGGTTTGCAGTCTTGCCCTGCCAGATTTGTGCTCGGTACCTGTTATTGCCTACTGGAACTTCATACTGAATCCTGGTATTCCGCCATGGTTGCTCCTTGTGATCATGCATGATTCGATACATGGGGACAGTAACGGAGACACTGTGTCCAGCGCTGCGCAATGCACCTGGCAATCCTGCTAATACGTCTCCCAGGCCGCCCGTGTGCGCGTAAGGGCTAATTTCACTGGATGCGAATAATATGTTCATACCTCAACTACAGTGATAGATTGGGATCAAAGCTGCATCAGTGTCGATCAGCAATTTCTTTTAACTATTTATAAGGCATTTACCAAAGACTCTATGTCGCGACAGAAAAAACTCTCCGAGGCGGTTGTCAAACTTCTAAGCCAGCCCAGATACCAGCCACTCGACAAAAATCAAATAGCAGGAAAGCTCAAAGTGGCTTCTGACCACCGTAGAGATCTTCGAAAGGCTTTGCGCGATTTAGAGGAAGAGGGGGAAATCGCAAAAGTGCGTAAGAACTGCTGGGTCTTGGCTCAACAGGTTGATCTGATCACTGGTGTCTTAAGTTTTAGTCACAAGGGCTATGCCTTTTTGATCCCCGAGAAAGGGGGCGATGATTATTACATTGCCGCAGAGGATACTGGAGTGGCTATGCACCAAGACCTCGTGACAGCTCGCCTGAAGATAAAGTCCAAAGGCCGCTATGTTAAAGAGGACTCCAAGCGCGAAGCGGAGGTGATTAGGGTGCTTAAGAGAAGGCGTCATACCATAGTTGGGACTTTAGATAAGGCTGGTAGCTTTTGGATTGTGACTCCAGATGATTCACGCATGGTACATGATTTTTATGTTCCAGAGCCGAAGACTGGAGATCAAGCGATAGCCAACCCAGGTGATAAGGTGGTGGTAGAAATGACTGAATGGCAAAATCGTCATGTCAACCCAGAAGGTGTCATCATAGAAAGGCTAGGCAAAGCAGGTGACCCTACCATTGATTTTATTTCCATCGTGAAAAAATATGATCTGGCAACTGAATTTGATTCATTGGCTTTAGCTGAGCTAGCCCAATTTGCTCATCCGGAAGGAGATGCTCCTTTTCCTAAGGGCAAAGATAGACTGGATCTAAGAAAAGATTTTGTCGTTACCATAGACCCTGACGATGCGAAAGATTTTGATGACGCTATTTCGATCAATAAACTGGTAGGCGGGAAAGTTGAGGTTGGCATCCACATCGCGGATGTAGCTCACTATGTGAGAGTAAAGTCAACGCTGGATAAGGAGGCAAAGTCTCGAGGAAATAGTGTTTACCTTCCTGGCAAGGTCATTCCTATGTTGCCTGAGGAGCTCTCCAATGGTTTATGCTCGTTAAAGCCAAAAGTGGATCGCTTGGCCTTCTCTGCTTTTATTACCCTGAGTGCTAGAGGGAAAATGACGAAGATGCGCTTCGCGAAGAGTGTGATTCATTCCAACCACCGCCTTACCTACCAAGAAGCTCTCACTCGCCTTCAACGAAAACCAAAGGACAAGCTAGACAAGTTTTTGCACAAAGCTTGGAGTGTCGCCTCATTACTAAGGAAAAACCGTTTTGCCAATGGGGCGTTAGATTTAGAAATGCCTGAAGTAAAGGTTTATTGTGATAAGCATGGTAAGGTTAAAAAAATAGCAAAGATGGAGCATGATATTTCGCATCAGCTCATAGAAGAATTTATGCTCTTAGCCAATGAAGCGGTCGCCAGTGCACTTAAAAATAATCAGCAGCCTGCTATATACAGGGTACATGAAAAACCGGATCCTTCTAAACTAGCAGAATATCGAGAGCTCTTAGCGATTCATGGCGTGAAAGTAGGAGATCTTACAAAGGCAGGAGAGCTACAAAAGGCTCTGCAAAAAATTGCGGAGCTTCCAGAGGCGCATAGTCTGCGTGTAGGGTTATTAAAATCACTGAAACGTGCGCACTATCGACCGGAACCATTTGGACACTTTGGGTTGGCGAAAACGAATTACACCCACTTCACCTCTCCCATTCGTCGCTATTCGGATTTGGTGGTACACCGCGCTTTGGAGCGATATGTCAGAAAAAATAAGACAAGGGCTGTATCAGGGAAAGCCCTCAAAGATGTATCAGATCATCTTTCTTTTACCGAGAGGAATGCGGCGGAAGCCGAAAATGAACTGACCAAAATCAAGAAACTCCAGTATTTTGCCGATCAACTAAAACGCAAGAAGCGTCACAAATATACGGCTCTTATTATGGAGGTGCTCAACTTTGGCATAGTTATAGAGCTTTCAGATTTTTTGATGACAGGGCTCATTCATGTAAGTTCTATGAAAAATGACTTCTATCAATATGACCGCAGAAGAGGTCGCTTCAAAGGCCGGCGGCTTATGAACCAGTATGCGGCAGGTCAGAAAGTTTTAGTAGAAGTAGATAAGGTTGATATGCAAAAGCAACTCATCGACTTCAAGTTGGTGAAATAAATCCAAATACAGAATTCGGGCAAATATAGTGACTAATGAGCCTGAACTATTTCGAGATTATCACAGAAATTTATGCCCACTTCGCGACACATCCCTACCATTTGATTTTCAGGAGTGACTTTTTTAATTCTAGAGATTGCTTCCTGGAAATGGACATGTCCTACAATATAGTTTTGATAGCTAACCATATGCCCCCAGAGATCGTTGTTGACTAATTCGACAGCGCCAACTCCAAAACGTGTTCCTAAAATGCGGTCGAGTGAGGTAGGTGCTCCCCCTCTTTGTAAATGACCCAGGACTACACATCGGGTGTCTTTACCCGTAGTTGATCCAATATGATCCGCAACTCGCTGGCCAATTCCTCCTAACTTATGTTCACCTTGTGACCCGACATCTTTCTTGACCACGACATCGGTATCCTTGGCGAACGCTCCTTCAGCTACCACTACCATAGAAGTTGTCAGATTTTCATTTTCGCGAGTGTTGATTACGTCTGTAATTTGTTCGAAGGAGAAAGGGAGTTCCGGGACGAGAATGATATCCGCACCTCCGGCCAAGCCCCCATGAAGGGCGATCCATCCAGCATAACGACCCATCACTTCAACTACCATGACACGTTTATGGCTGGTGGCGGTGGTTCTTAAGCGGTCTAGAGCATCGACTACGACACTCACGGCTGAGTCAAAACCAAAGGTGATGGCTGTAGCAGAAAGGTCATTATCAATCGTCTTGGGTACGCCGATGGCTTTCACTCCGTTTTGGTGCAGCTCATAAGCGGTCGTTAAAGAACCGTCTCCGCCTATAACAATGATTCCCTCGATATCCAGGTCTTTTAAAGTTTTTTTGGTTTGCTCGATGAGTTCAGGAGCCAGTGATAATTTGCCGCCTTTGCCAATCTTGGTAACGAAGTGACCGCGATTTGTGGTCCCTAATATGGTACCACCCAAGTGCATGATGTCATCGGTATCTCGGAGATTTAGCATGTCATAATTTGGCGGTTGTAACAGTCCCTCAAAGCCGTCTTTAAAACCAACAACCTCACGATCAATTTTCGCCCCTGCATGAACAACCGCACGAATGACTGCATTAAGTCCGGGACAGTCACCGCCGCATGTTAATACTCCTATTCTCTTTTGTGCCATGGGGAAGTACTAGAGGCTCTTAGTTTCCTAGCCAAGGTGATTTTTTAAATCCTCATCTTTTCAAAACACTATTTTGTGTTGTCATTTCAGCATGCTCCCGGCAACTTGCACAGACATGGGTTGGAAGTCCAAGCGGGTTCGTTATTGTGTATTAGCAGGTTACTGCCTCATGCTTATAGGACTTTCATCTATACCAAGTCAGGCTATGCCAAACTCTCAAGTGCTCAATTATGATAAGGTCTTACATGCATTAGTCTATGCAGGTTTAGGGTTTTTGTTGGCATCTACTCAATGGCCGTGGTTTGTCGCACTTATCATAGGAATCCTAGCTGGCGGGTTGGATGAGCTTTATCAAAATGTCACACCGGGCCGTATGCCTTCTTTGTCCGACTGGGTGGCAGATTCTTTTGGGGTAGCCATGGGAATTCTAGTCTATAGAATTTTCCTGCATGTCACCAAGCTACACTCAAGAGGCCGCAAAGAAAAGGCACGATGAGCTGAGTCAACTACTGCGTGAACATAATGTGGCCTATTATGTACTTGCCTGCCCCACTATATCAGACCGCGAATACGATAAACTCTACCAAGAGTTAGTTGAGCTTGAGCACGAGTTTCCAGAATTTGTGACTGCATCGTCACCTACGCAACAAGTAGGAGCGGAGCCTGTAGCATCCTTCCGGACTGTCGCTCATTCTGTGCCTATGCAGAGTCTGGATAATACCTATTCCGAAGAGGAGTTAATGGCATTTATTGATAGAGTTCATAAGACTCTAGGAGATGATAAGGTATCTTTTATTCTAGAACCAAAGATTGATGGCGTGGCAGTGAGTGTGCGTTATGAGAATGGTTCATTTGTGCAGGGCTTAACTCGTGGTGATGGCACAAAGGGGGATGATATTACAGCGAACTTAAGAACGTTAAGGCAGTTGCCAATGACACTGAAAAGCGACTCGCTGGAAGTTTTGGAGTTGAGAGGGGAAGTCTTTATGACGCATGCAGCTTTTCAGCGTATGAATGAGGAGCGAGAGAAAAATAAGGAAGCTACTTTTGCCAACGCCCGAAATGCAACAGCTGGCACTTTGAAATTATTGGATTCTAAGATTGTTGCCACTCGCCCGCTGGCCATTGCCTTGTATGGGTTAGGGCAAGTGACAGGAAAAACTTTTGCCACCCATCAGGGCACTTTACAGTACCTTGCCAGCCAAGGGGTGCCTACGCCAGAAAAGAATTGGTACTGTCAATCTAAGCCAGAGATTCTCGCTGCATTGGGAGAACTCAATGAGTTGCGTAAGAATTTTGGTTATCCTACAGATGGCGCAGTTCTAAAGGTAAATGAATTAAATCTCAGAGATGAGTTGGGCTCGACTGCAAAAGCCCCTCGCTGGGCTATAGCTTATAAATTCGAGGCCGAGCAAGCGGAAACACGATTAAAAAATGTCACTTTCCAAGTAGGTCGTACTGGAACAATCACGCCCGTAGCAGAGTTGTCCCCTGTCTTACTAAGTGGAACAACAGTGAGCCGAGCAACACTGCACAACTTTGAAGAGGTTAAAAGGAAGGACGTCCGGGTTGGAGATGTAGTTGTCTTGGAAAAGGCGGGGGAGATTATTCCTGCGGTAATCAGTGTTAATTTAGGGTTGCGCCCGAAAAATAGCGTTCCTGTTGAAGCTCCTAGAAAGTGTCCTTGTTGCTCGTTTCAGACGGAATATGAGGGAATCTTTTTGCGTTGTCCCAATGATCAATGCCCGGAAATAGTGAAACGAAAGTTGGAGCATTTTTGCCATCGTGGGGCAATGGATATAGAAGGCTTAGGAGAGAGTGTTGTCGAGCAGCTAGTCGATAACAAACTCATTTCTCGAGTCGACGATATCTATCATCTCAAGAAGGAAAAGCTCATTGCTCTTGAGAGAATGGGTGAGAAATCGGTTAATAACTTAATTAATGCAATTGAGGCAAGTAAGAGCCAGCCCATGTGGCGTTTACTATTTGGGTTGGGCATTTTGCATGTAGGCGCTGGTTTGGCCAAGCAATTGGAGCGTTCATTTTCCTCGGTTCATGATTTAGCTGCTGCCGAAATAGAGCAGCTATTAGATATATCAGATGTAGGAGAGGTTGTTGCTCAAAGTTTGTATCATTATTTTCGTGAAGAGGAGTCTATACGCCTTATTTCCAGTCTTGAGCAGCTAGGGTTACACCTAAGCTCTATGCTAAAGCATGAGGAGGGTTCTACATCTTCTTCAGTCTTGTCGGGTAAGAAATTTGTGATTACGGGCACCCTTTCAAAATCACGGCAACACTTTGTAGAAATGATTGAAAAAATTGGAGGGAATGTTGTTGGGAGTATTAGCTCCAAGACAGATTACCTGTTAGCTGGAGAACAGACCGGCTCTAAGTTGGCTAAAGCGCAAAAACTTGGAGTGACAGTGATAGATGAAACGGCTTTTGAAAAACTTGCCACTGAAGGCAGCAATGATTAATATCCACTGCTGATGTTGATTGCTTTTTGGAAAAACTCGAGTGCAGGTTACCTAAAGGTCTTTTTCATAACATTAACCTGCTTGGTATTGTCGTTGGAGGTGCCGATCCATGCGCAGACTCATCATCCTAGTGCTCGAGAAGATGCCGCCATTGAGCGCGGGAAGATTCTTAGGACGGCTGATCAAATAGATATTTTATGGAATAAAATAGAAAATCTTGAGAAAGAGGCCTCCTTTTTTAAGAAAAGAATCCAAAGTCTTGAAGAACAAAACCGCTTATTGGAAAAACAATTAGCCATTCAACAGAAGGATGCGCAACAGAATAGAAAAGCTTTGTTAAAAGAAGTTGCTTCTATCATCGAAGATTCGCAAAAGAATGGCGTGGGTTCATCTATGGCATCTCGGTCTACAACAGAAAACACATCCGCTATACCCGAAAAGGGCTATGAGCATGTGGTTGCTAAGGGAGAGAGTTTATGGGGAATTTCAAGAAATTATACCAATCAAGGAATTAAAGTTACTGTTGAAGATATCCGCTTGGCAAATCAGTTGGCCAAAGGTCAAATTATTCGCGAAGGCCAAAAATTATTTATACCAATTAAGTAGAACCTAGGTATGGGGAAAAAAGACGCTAGATACCTGCTCAAGAAAACAGAGGATGGAAATACAATTGGTCCACTTACCAAGGAGGGTCTTAAAGAACTGGCTCAATCTGCCAGAGTCGCCCCGGATGATGAAGTAGCGCTGACAACGAAGCAAAATATCTGGCAGCCTGCGCCCAATGTGGATTTTTTAGAAATGAATTGGCTTGTGCCCAGGGGTGAAAACTCCACTGGCTATGGTCCTACTACGCTAGGCACCTTACACGAATTCCTAATTGCTGGTGAAATTACGGCAGAGCACTTGGTAGAACATAAGAAAACCGGCCAGAAAAAGAAAATTATTGAATTAGTCGAAGTGCTCACAGACAAGCAAATTAAGGTCAGAAACGAAGCTAAAGAAAGTAATCCCCCAACACTAAAAAATAACGATGCCGCGCATGCAGTAGAAGAAGTTTTGGAAACGGCACGCCAATTAAGAATTCGCCAACTAGCACACGACTTGGATGATCTTACTAAAAAACATGATGCCCTTTTGCAAAAATTTCGAAAACTCTCTGTTCAGCTTGCCCAAAAGAAGTAGTTTAAGCCAGTTGGCTTTATTCACCAACCTGATAAGATAAATAGCAGAGGATGAAGAATTTCTGAGGAGGCTTTTGGATCATCGTCTGATTCAATAATCCGAGAAGCTTTTCATTTTGCTCACTCCGTCGAATGTTAGCTTCTCATACACTCTCACATCTGCGTCTCATATTTTATAGGGTCTCGCTTTATTCTCAGTTCAATCTGCTTGGAGTATTTATCAACAGGCTTCAGCCCGAACCCTTAAATTTAGCAGGCATTCTTATATAGATGTTCTGCTTGTTCACAATATCAGTTCGGAATAGCAAGGGTAATGATTTGATTTCTTTCCGTCATCCTCTGACTCCTCCCTACTGTCATCTCGCACGACTCCCCCCATACCGTCATCCCACGACTTGATCGGGGGATTCAGTATTCATGGGCTGTGGCCTTAGATTGAAAGTTAAAGGCATTGCCTATGCTTAGCAGTATGAAACTCCGCAAAAGCTATGGTAGGCTGTCCGCGTTAGCTTACAAAGGAGATAAATATTGCTCTAAGTGTTTTAATTTATGAGTGTATTCGAGTCTTAATCCACTTATATGCATAGTCCGTTTTTAGAGGTCCATATTCTTGAAATGTTAGTAAATTTTGAGCTTTAAGCTTCAAGATAAAGAATTCGAGGCCGATATTTCATTACGGCCACTAATTTTTTAAATAAGGAATAATATGGTGCTATCAAAATTGACTATAGGAAACCGCTTGTCAATAGGTTTTGCTACTTTACTAATGCTAATGTTAATAGTGGGCGGTGTTTGCTACGCTATTATGTCTCAAGCAACTGGGCTATCTACCATTGTAAGTGAAGAATGTGGTGAGGCTCTAGAGATTGCAGAAGAAGTCCTTACTAGCTGGACAGAGGCAAGAGCCAACGTTGAAAAATATATCATTACAGGACAAGATAAATTTCGTGAAAAGGCCGATACTTACCTAGTTGAGGTGAAAAAAGGAGTGGATCACGGTATAGCAGCAGTTAACAAATTTACCCACCTGCCTAAGGTTCGGAAAGATATTGAGATTATGGATAATTCTTTCCGTAGATTTTCGGATGAATATCAAAAAATTATTCAAGTAATAGATAAGAAAAATAAATCGCAAACAGGCTTTGCAAAAACCGAGAAGCTATTTGTTGAGGACCTCGAAGCATTTATTTCCTATGAGAGAGGATTATTAACGTCTAATTATGAGACCTTAGCTAGTAGTGAGTTAGCACGTATTATGGGGCTCATTAGCTCAACGGCTTTGCTGGAAAAAGAGGCCGCTTCGATATATGCAATGGCTATACATGCCGAGCTCACTCATAATGTTAAGGAACTAGATGAGGCTGCCAATTCCTTTGTTAAAGTTGAAAGAGGCTTTAAAGAGCTAGAGTCAGGTGTTCAGACTGCCAAAGGAAAGGAGCTTCTAGGGGTCGCTAAGCAACATATGAATGACTACAAAGAGTCACTCTATACACTTGATAAACTGATTCATGAGTTGTATGCGCTAGAAGACAGTATCACGCAGATCGAAATAGAGTTCACCAATGCTGCTATTGCTATGGAAAAGGATTCTATAGATGTGACTCACAAAACGATAGAGGAGGAGCACCAACTTCTAAGTGTTGGCAAAAACACTGTAGTATTTGGACTGATAATTTCGGTTGTCATAGGCATCGTATGTTGTTTGCTGATATCTCGCAGTGTCACCGGTCCAATTAAAAAACTTATAGGCTCCTTGAGAGACGCATCAGAAACTACTGCGTCTGCCGCGAGAGAACTAACTAGCTCTAGCACGACTTTAGCGGATCAATCCAGTCAGCAAGCAGCATCTTTAGAGGAGACAAGCGCCTCCGTTGAGGAGATGTCAAGTATTACAAAATGTAATGCTGAAACATGCGTTAAATCCAAGACACTTTCCGCCCAAGCAGTAGCTGCTGCTCAAAACGGCCTAGATGGCATGGGTAAACTCAATCAGGGCGTAGCCACCATCAAGGAATCTACAGAAAAGATGAACTCTGCTATGGACTCGATTAAGGAAGCCAGCGGGTCTATCTCAAAAGTGATTAAAACAATAGATGAAATAGCCTTTCAAACAAATATCCTTGCCTTAAATGCAGCAGTAGAAGCGGCTCGCGCCGGTGATGCGGGGTTGGGGTTCGCGGTAGTGGCAGATGAAGTACGGGGGCTTGCTCAGCGGAGTGCGGAAGCGGCCAAAGAAACCGCTTTGCTCATTGAAGACTCCATCGAAAAAAGTGATAGAGGGCAAGAGGTTTGCATTCTGGTAAATCAAAATTTGCAGACCATTGCTGATAATTCTTCAAAAGTCAGCAAGGACTTGGATGAAATCTCTAGCAAAGTTAAGGAATCAAATGAGTCAACCTCACAAATTACGGATGCTTCCCGCGAACAAGAGGCAGGTATATCACAGTTAAATAATGCAATTACTGAGATCGATTCATCTACTCAACAAAATGCTGCTAGTGCTGAAGAAACCGCTAGTTCTGCTAATGTGCTTCAGGAACAAGCAAGAGAACTAAAGACTATTATTGCAGAATTAGAGGCTTTAGTTACAAAGTCAGGAGTAAGACTAGAACAGGGCCATTCCTCCTCTTTGAATACTCAAAATGGGGAACCATCTAATGATGGAAAATCTCTCAGCCTTCCTTCTACCCAAAGTCGACAAGTTACTCCTATCGCTGCCGGCTCCCAACTGGATGATTCAGAATTCTTCTAGCACAGGCACAATCGCATCTGCCGTCATAAATTAATTTCCTTCAATATAATCCACCAAAATTAGGATTACCCCTGTGCCTTTAATCTATAATGGATCGTTTTTATCTCTCATTCGGGCTAGGAAAATGTGGCGGTTTCAAAAATCCTGTTATTGGTTTTTTCGAAAGTTATTGAGGTCATCTTGCAGCATAATCCATGGATCAGCGGCAAATGTTTTAAAGTCCGCTTCATTGCGGTGTCCAACATAGGGAATCCATAGAATCTCATTGGAAGCATTTCGCCAGGTAAGCATCCAGGCTATTCCTCCTGTCCCAGGAGTTGCCTTAAATTTTGCCAGATAGTCCGTCTACCAGTTTGCATTATCCGTCCTTTCTAAACCTTTATTTTGACTGCACTCAGTAAGTGCGGCGACTTCGTTATATCTTTTCGCAATACCCGCAATAATTGGAGAGTGGATAGTTGAGGGCTCCAAGATGCCATAACCGTCGAAGCCTATAACATCCATGTATTCCATCCCAGGAAAGCATTCATGATTTAGATAGGCATCTTGAGTGTAAGAGGATTGCCGGTATGGCTTAGGAAAAGCTCAGCACATTAAAAATTATCAACCTTTGCATGGTGTGATCATTTATTCATGGTGATCTTTGCACGGTCTCCTATATCAACACGAACAGGTACATCATACTGATTCAAAAAATAGGCCTCCTTAGGTGTTTTAGTGCCATTTCGAAGAAATAGCCCCCCTTCAGTTAGCCGAGAATAAAAACTATCTCGCACCGCTATTTTATTAGGCGCTTGGTAGTAATAGCCATTAGAATCCTCGTAGGTTGCAACATATTTGCCCGCAGGTAACTGAACCTTAACTGTTAGAACTCCATCTCCCCACTTAAAAGGCTCATGCACTGTAATGGATTTGTAAGGAGGTGTTGAAGTTAGACCTTGAACTGTTGCACAACCCACCATGATTAAACTTGCACTAAGTAGACAGGCTAATAATCGCAATATATTTTTTGTTTCTTTTGTCATAAATTTATACGAAGGCTTGAAAGTAGAATAGCCATAGTATTAGGTTATCTAGAATATTTAATCAAATATAATAGTATCCCTCAATGAACTCGTAAGGCCTTTTCTATTCCTCCTTACTAGAAACAACATGATGGTAGAGCAAAGAACAAAAGAGTCCACCTCCAAGGGGTCCTGCCCAGTAAACCCACATCTGCCGTAGTTGTTCTGGATCTCCACCAATGATTGCCGTTCCAAAATGACGCGCTGGATTCATCGCGACCCCCGTCAAGGGACCTCCTGCAAGAATACCCATGACGACGCGACGGCAAGGCCTATGTAAATAGCAACGGGCTTGGGCCCTCTAGGATCTACGGCCAAACCCCAGATAACATAAAGCAAGAAGAAGGTCGTAATCATTTCCAACAAAATGACCTGCCAGAGACTTATTGTTTCAGGATTATACGTGGGCGTTCCCTGGGCGATCACGTTTCTATCGACAAAGACTAGCAGTAGCAGCCCAGCCACCAAGCCCGCCAAACATTGGATAATGATGTATAAAATCGCCTTTAGGACGGTCATTTTCTGAGTGATAAGCAAACCTATGGTTATAACAGGATTAAATTGTGCGCCACTCACCTTCATGGTTGCATTAGCGAATGTTGCAACCATAACTCCATGCGCTAAGGCAATTCCAATCAGGGCGCCCGGTTGCTAGGCTAAATGCTCGACGGCTAAAACTCCCCCAAAACACAAGGCAAACGTCCCCGCAAACTCAGCAACCAGTTCTCTGACTAAAGATCTGCTCATACCGACGGTACTTAAAGGGCAGGCGGATGTTCGAAAAGTAATTTTCGTGGTTAACTAAATGAGTTCCACAGGGGTCTATCTTGTGATGTCACCCTGACCGAGAACACGGAAACCAGCCTTACCCAAAGCTTGTTCGGCAACATCAGCATCTTCTAAATTGATTGCTAGCGCAGAACAGCTACTTGGACGGCTAATAAATGCATACATGTAATGGATATTTATTTCCGCCTCAAGAAGGGAAGCCAAAACATTCGGCACCTGGGTCATCGCATCGAACTCAACAGCCAAAACTTTAGTCTCTGCATAGGGTATTAAGTGCTCCTCAAACATGGCTCGAGCCTTATCAGGATCATCCAAAATAAGGCGAATAATGGAGCTATCGGTTGTATCCAAGACTGTTACCGCTACGATGGTAATGCCGGTTTCCTTAAACATCTTAAAGATCTCCAGTAGGCGGCCCAAACGATTCTCGGTAAAAACGGAAAACTGGACAACGGGATCCTTGCGCTTACGCGACACTTCTCTTTCAATCACCCTTGGAGAATAAATGCATGCATTTGAAAATGCACCACTTTTTCTAGGATCTATTCAGGAATTCTGAAGAGCAAATGGCTGCCCCTGAGCTACTGGGTTCGTGCTCTGTTTGTCTTAAACAGAGCACTGCATGCTAAAAGCTAAATGGTGATACTAGAAGGCCCACTGCCATCCGGCAGTGGCAAACCATTCCCCTCCTAGCTGAGGTCCATCCAGGTTCTGGTAAACAGGCAGGCCTGCTTCCATGGCAATGGAATGCCCCTCCAAAAAACCTCCTGGAACCAAGAGCCTCAAGCCCCAAGACAAATCTATTCTTTCGCCCGAGCGTCGCTCCGGATCTGCAGTTGGAACTACAAGGGAAGCAGGGCGAGTATTCATCATAGGTGTAGGAACCAAAACTGCAGAATCCCTTCCAGAAATATCACCCCAAATTTTACCTCTGATGCGCATAGAGCTACTTAGCCACTCTAACCACTCGTAAGCAAGCCATCCTGTTCCATGAAATTCGTGACCTAGGGTGTAATCTTCACTATTTTCATGGGTGCGTAAAACGCCCGAAACCTGTGAACCCCAGGAGAGTTTACCATTCTGACCCAAGTAAGTAATGCCTGGCAGTAGATCTACTGATCCTGAACCCAATTGCATCGGATAAGGCAAACGCCGCTCAGTCGTCACAGTATTTCCAAGCGGTGGAGGCGCATTAGGTGTGGAATCACTCTTTGCTATAGAACCAGTTGGAACACTCAAGCCAAAATTGACATGTAGCGTTTGGTGGTTTTGATCAAAGAGCTTATACATCCCCCCCAGCTTCAGATCTCCAATCCCCTCCGAATGCGTATCAAAAGTAACACCATCAAATCGGATGTGTGACATGTCTTTGATTAGGTAGGGAACCATAATGGATAGGGTTAGCTGATCGGTCACTCCTACCATACCCCCGAACACATGCATCTGAGTTTGCATGCTCGTCGGTGCAATCACGTAACGCTGGCCTGCACCTGGGGCGGAGATAAAAGATTGTGAGCCGACTACATCGGTCCCGTCATAATTTTGTTCCATGCTCATGGTCATGTAGCGGTAGGAAAACATCCACTCACCCTTTTCATGAATATGGGAACCCATTACCCCAATTGGAGCGAGGGCATGCTCATGTTTATGCGAATGCTCATGAGCATGATGCTCCAGTGCCTGTAATTCGTTACTTTCTGTTTCTTCAATAACAAAGTCTTCTTTAGCGCTAAGCGCTGAAAATCCTAAGCCTGCACTCAGGACGCCTAATAGTGTATAAAATCTAATAAAGTTCATCTGATTATTCTGTTCTTAAATGTTTATTTAACCCAAATGATGCAAAAACACTCGGAGGTATGCGCAAGATCTTCTTGCACCCCAAGAAGCATAGTGTCCGCTACAAGCATAACCTGCATACACCTTCGCGGACTTTCTTTTCCTTGTGACTTGAGCCTTTACGCATCTCGTTCAAGTTCTATGACCTAACCCGGGTTTAGTGAGTTGATAATGATTTTAGGAGAGCCTACTTGTGCTCTACCAGTAGACTGCTGTGGAAGCAAATTACTGGCAGCCGACCAGTAAATGCACTCGGTGTGACTATAGCCTAGAGCTATCCTAGATTTCTAGATCAGTTCAGGGGGTGGAGATAACGGAGGTTCCGTAATTACCAAGCCTTCGCAGGTCAACACCCGCAAGCGCTCACCTGACAACGCTAATGGTATATACGGGACATAAGATATGAATAACGCTTGAAATTTAAAGGCTTGCAAGGAGGTCACGCTTCGCTGCTCCTGATCACTATGTCTGGTTTCCTCGATTCGTTCACACATTTTACATGGGTGCTGGCCATCAAGAGTTTGATCCAGAGCCAAAGACCAAGAATTCGTTGCCTTGTAGTAGTCTGGAAGCATCTGCCCCCACGCATAGAGCTGTGCAAAATGCAAGTGAAGCTGCGTAATCTGCAAGCAAAAAACAAAGGCAAAAAGGATATATGAGCCCCTCAAACAGTTGTTAGATCTGATCAGTGTAATCACCATAATCCTAGTAAATCCTAATCTTAAAATGCTCTCCTAAGCAATTTAATTCTTCTCACCAAAAAAAATACGGATTTAAGTTCAAATTAGGTTGACCCAAACGGTCTTTTAAGGTTCTATACACGGTTCCCGTCACAATTTAGGAGTACAAAATGGCAGAGACACTAACACTGAAAGCAAAGCCCAGAACACAGATTGGGCGTAGTTCCGTAAAGAAGGTTCGCGGAGAGGGCCAAATACCCGCAGTACTGTATGGCAAGACCGAACCTAAAGCGATTCAACTAAATACTCATGAGGTCATCAAGGCTTTCCAACATATTGAGAGCAAAAATTTTCTCGTCGATTTGTCTCTAGAAGACAGCAAGCAAAGTCACCTCGCCTTGGTGCAGGAAATTCAGATGGACCCTCTAAAAGACACCGTCAAGCATATTGACTTTCAAGAGGTCGACAACGATAAAACCATTACCGCAGAAGTATCTCTACATCCAGCTGGTGAGGCAGTAGGAGTAAAATCAGGTGGTGGTCTTCTCGAGCAGATTATTCGTTCCGTTAAGGTCGAATGCTTACCTAAAGCTCTACCATCTCACGTCGAAGCCGATATTAACAATCTCGAATTAGGTGCTGCTATGAAGATTCGCGACATTACCCCTCCTGAAGGCGTAAAGATCCTTAACCAAGGCGAATTAAACTGCTTTATCATTCACTTACCTCGAAGTGCTCGTGCGGCTAGTGCCCGTGCAGCAGCTGAGGCCAAGGATTGATTGTTTTTTGAAAGGAATAGGCCGTGTCCGGGCATTTATCCCTGGTAGTCGGCTTGGGTAATCCAGGTTTATCTTACCGTGACACGAGACATAATCTCGGGTTTGAGGTATTGGATAAATTAGCAGCAGAGGAACGTCTAACTTGGAAGAAAGCTAGATACACCTCAGCTCAGGTGTGTCAGATGGCTAATAGTATCTGGCTGCTTAAGCCTATGGACTATATGAATACCTCGGGACCGGTAGTAGCCAGGGCCATGCAGTGGTTCAAGATACCCGCTGAACGGGTTTTAGTCATGGTAGATGATGTAAATCTTCCTCTTGGAAAACTACGGCTGAGAACAAAAGGTTCTGCTGGAGGACACAATGGGCTCAAGTCAATAGAACAAGCACTGAGCACATTAGAGTATCCTAGGCTCCGCGGTGGAGTGGGTCCACCTGGAGATTCTGGCAAGGACTTAAGTACCCATGTTCTAGGACAATTTGGGGCTGATGAGAAAGACATAGTAGAAAAAATGAAAGAGCAATGTGCCGAGGTGATTAAGCATTACCACCATGCTGGCCCAGAAAGTGCCATGCTCTTAGGAAACACAGAAACATGAAGCAAACTTACGAAGCAACCTATATTTTGGACATTCAGTCCAAGGAAGAGATCGTCAAAGAGTATGTTGATCTCATCACCAAAGACATCAAGAGTTTAGACGGAACGGTAACCGGTACACAAAAGCTAGACAGGCGTCGTTTTGAACGTTCCGCAGGCAAGTTAGATACCGGTTATTATCTAGTTATGAACTTTGAATTAGATTCTAGCAAGATAGGAGAGTTGGAGGACAAATACCGCCTCAACAAAACGTTCTATCGCCAGTTTTACCTCAAAACAAAACCCAAAAAGCAGCCGTCCGAAAAGAAAGAAGTCGCCGAGTCTGCAGCCTAAACAAACAACAACCGGAGAAAAGCCATGGCCTCACTCAACAAAGTCCTCTTGATGGGAAACTTAACTCGTGACCCCGAAATCAGACACACCCCTAAAGGAACAGCTGTGGGTGATTTAGCCATGGCCATCAATATGTCTTATAAGGCCCAGGATGGAACGGATCGAGACGAGGTGTGTTATGTGGATGTTGTTGTATGGGGTCGCCAAGCAGAAACATGCCACCAATATTTGAAAAAAGGTTCTCCCCTATTCGTTGAAGGTCGCTTACAACTTGATCAATGGCAGACCCAAGAGGGCGAAAAGAAGAGCCGGCTGAGGGTTCGTGGTGAGAGAGTGCAATTTCTCAGTGGCGGCACAAGATCAAGCGGAGGCCCAAGCGAACACACCAGTTCTGCTGGGGGCTACCGTTCCGATGCGAAACCTGAACCCGGTTACAGCGGTGGTTCTAGCGCTTCGTCCTACAATCCATCATCGGTTGCACAATCCGATGATGATATACCATTTTAAAATAAGAAATTATTGGAGATATAATCATGGCAATTGAATTAATCCTAAAGAAACACATCCCAGGCTTAGGTTCTGAAGCGGACGTTGTGAAGGTCCGCCCAGGATATGCACGCAACTACCTTATTCCACGTGACTACGCAATCGTTGCAGATGGAGCCACCAAGAAGATGGTAGAAGAACTGCAAAAGCGTCGAGCAGAACGCGAGGCAGAAGAACTAAATAACGCAAATGAATTGGCAGCTAAGCTGGCTAACGTTACATTAACTTTCCAACTGGAAAGCGCCGTAAAAGGAGGCAAAGCCTTTGGCTCAGTCACTGCCAAGGATATTACAGAGCGTTTAGCTGCAATGGGTATTGGTTTATCTAGAAAAAAAATTAAACTGAAGCAGCCACTTAAAGAAAAAGGCGAACACAAGTTAGACACAGACCTTGGCAGTGGAGTTCACGCTACCATCAAGGTAGTGCTAGATATCTCAGGGGCTGAAAGCAAAGACCCTAAAAGCAATAAAGCAGCCTCTCAAAGCAAATAGTAATGCTTAGCTGTTACAAAGGAGGACAAGCTTGATTTGCCAGTGGAGCTTGGCTTAAATTTATATAACTGGACTATTCACAAAGTGCGGGTTAGATCCAACGGCAGTGTAGCTCAGTCGGTAGAGCAGAGGACTCATAAGCCTTTGGTCGGGGGTTCAAGTCCCTCCACTGCTACCATTACCTAGTTTACTTTCAAAATGCTTCCCAAAGTCTTAATTTTTCTTAGGCTATAAGGATGCTAACGATCTCCGATCTCGCTACGGGCGATTCCTCTACAGGGGAAGAGAATTACGCATCTGTTCACGCACAGATCACGCAGTTACGCTCCGCTGTCACTCAATCCAATAAACCCTATTATGACCTGGAGCTAGCAGATGAAAATACCAAGATAAAACTTAAGATTTGGTCCGGTTCTGCAGCTTTTCACTTTTGCGAACAAAGCTTTAAAGGAGATGTTTGTGAGTTAGAGGCAAAGTTCTTCCGCAATGACTATGGGCTGAATGTGCAGGACCCACGGATGCGTCGCTTAGAAGATGAAGAGAAAATTATTTTCTTTTCCGGCTCACCCGAAAGAAGAGCCCAAATCGACGAAGATTGGTTCTATGTTTGCGAAGTCTTCGAGTCTTTGAGTGAACCTCGCTTATCCCTCATTACTGCTAATTGTCTCAAGCAATTTGAAACCAAATGGCAGCGCGCAGCTGCTGCAAGAACTTATCATCACGCCCGCCGTGGAGGGCTAATTGCGCACACGTCTCAAATGCTTCGTTGTGCCCAAGCACTGGCCCCGCTTTATCCAGAAGTTACACCTGACTTACTTTTTTCAGGTATACTTTTTCATGACATCGGTAAACTTTGGGAAAATGATTTTCCATCAGAGGGTTTTGCTGTAGAGCAAACGCGATCTGGAGAACTCCTTGGGCACATCTCTATGGGAATAGAAATAGTCAACAAGTTATGGAGAGAAGCTGTTCAAGAGAACCCCGAAATATTTGAAGATCAAGAGATTCCTTCACCCATTCTGAGAGATCACTTATTACACTTAATTGCCAGCCACCACGGTGAATTACAATACGGCGCCCCGGTTACTCCAAAAATCCCTGAAGCATGGCTTTTACATTACATAGACAATCTAGACGCAAAGATGGAAATGATGCGCGGCAGCTATAATCAAAAAATTGAGCTTTGTCATGAACTTTATGAAGCACAAAGACCTTTGCATGGCGTCGTTGCCAAGCCGCTAAGCCAATGGTCCCAAGCAGAAATAGAAAAGTCCTATGAGCCCTCTCAAAGCAGTCTGGTAGAATGAATGGCAAGATGCTTGATTCCAAAGTTTCGTGAGATGGAGCATTAAGCGGATTTCGTACACTTTATGTCTCCTCATAAGTTGAACCAGATGCATAAAAGCCTGAGCTGCGAGGGAAGAGATCCCTACTGATGAAAAAAATATGTGTATATTGCGGATCGAGCAATCAAGTTGATGCTATTTATAAAGCAGAGGCTCAAAAGGTTGGGCACCTGCTGGCAGATAATGGTATTACCCTGATTTATGGGGGCGGAAATGTAGGATTGATGGGAGAGCTTGCAAGAGCCGCTTTATCGCATCAAGGTCAAGTTATTGGGATTATTCCTCAAGCACTCATGGACATTGAACTTGGTCTAATGGAAGTCACAGAGCTGATTGTGGTAGAATCCATGCATGAACGCAAATCGAGAATGGCTGAGCTTGCAGATGGCTTCATCGTTTTGCCAGGAGGTATCGGCACCCTTGAAGAGTTCTTTGAAATCTTTACCTGGGCCCAGCTAGGATTACACGAAAAGCCCATTCGAGTTCTCAATACAAATAATTACTACGAAGACTTATTGAAGTTTCTAGACAAGATGTCGAGAGAGAAATTTCTAGGCCAAGAGCATCTAGCTAAAATAGACATATGTCTTAGCTCTGAGAAGCTCCTCCCGCTACTCACCTTTGCTAACGAATAACTCCTATTTCCGCTCGACGATTCCTCTCCCAAGCAGCTTCGCTCTCAGCTGAGTCTGCTGGTCTTTCTTCTCCATAAGAAATAGTATTTAGTCTAGAAGAGGCAATACCCAAACCTATCAGGTAATCACGCGCCGCCAATGACCTACGCTCTCCGAGACCCAAATTATACTGGACTGTACCCCTTGAATCCGTATGTCCTGCAAGGATCACTTTCACATCGCCGTTCGCTTTAAGGTAATTCGCCACCTCTTCAAGCTTAGTCCTTTCTGAAGCTGCTATACTAAAACTATCAAAGCCGAAGTAGACTGTGTACGCTGCCAATGTTTGATAATCTGCATCTTCGGGATTTAATGAAGGATCTCTATCTGGCAGCGCAGGAACAGGGATAGTTGATAAATCCTCATAAGCTCCACCTGTGTTAACACCTGCATTGCTGTCGTAAATACCTTCATCTGGAGGTAGTCTCTTGGTATTACTACACGACACTGACAAAAAGGCAGTGGCTAGAGCTATTACAACTTTATTGGATATAATCATTTTCTTCATTGTATTCTTATTCATGGTTTATCTTGAGCAGTGGGGTTCAGAGCATTTGCTAATTGATAGTGCTATAGGCTTGGTTTTTTTTGTAACGGCATCAAGTAAATAAATTTTTCCTTTGCGCGTGTAGATCAAATGGCGCGAGTTTCTCGCCCAACTCGGAGATTCACAAAAGCCGTCGGTTGTAAGAATAGACTGGTTGCCATTTAGTGGATTTGATATACCTATTTGCATCTGTCCAGCAGTCATAATGGAGTAGGCAATACTTTTACCATCAGGCGACCAAGCAGGCTCCGTAGTGTAAGTAGAATTTGTCCTCATCCGACGCACCGATTTCGAAGATCTGTTCAAAATCATAATCTGCGGAGAACCTCGATCATCTGATGTGAAAGCAATCTCCTTACCACTAGGCGACCAAGTAGGCGATGCTTCTGTTCCTCTAGTATTTGTTAGCCGGTTTGGAGAGCCTCCATTGGCATTGACTGTATAGAGTTCCGTATTTCCATCCTTTGATAAGGTTAAGGCCAGTTTGGCCCCATCAGGCGAAAAAGCTGGAGCAGAATTAATCCCTGGGTAAAAACTGACCGAGCGCCTTTTTTGTAAGACAAGATTAATGACCCATACATCTGGGTAACCACTCTTATAAGATGTGTATGCTATACTATCACCACTAGGTGAAAATTTCGGACCCAAACTGATAGATTTATCAGAAGTAAGTTGGCGTATGTTATGCCCATCTATGTCCGTCATATACACTTCTTTCTTTCCAGAATGACTCGAAATAAAGGTAATACGGCTCGTGGCTATTCCAGGTTTGCCCGTAATAGCGAGAACGACTTCATCATTAAACTGATGTGCTGCGCGCCTGAGGTTATCCGTAAACCTCTGAGCAAACACTTCTTTGCCAGAAGGGTCAGTCAATCTACCGGTAATCGTATTTCCAGAGATAGAGCCTGATACTTGGTATACACCCTTTTCACTATTTACTGCTTTGAGAGAGCCACTATTGTTTAGGTCATTTGTTAATACCGTTTTTACTAGATCTGCTTGCCCGCCCTTGATAGTTCCTACTGCGACTGGAATAGCTGAGTCTCCCTCGATAACTAAAACGGGTTGGCCAGCGGCAAGAAATGGCATAAAGAGAGCACCCATAGCCAGAAGCGCCAGGATCATTCTCAGTGAAATAACTAGAATAGCCATATTATGCCGTAAGCTTCGCAAGACCTTCACAAGATCCTGGCAACAGGAAGCATATAGCCCTTCTGATGGCCTCTTCAGAAGAGAACCTTCAGTGTCTCTCTCTTTCTTTTCACTCAAACTTTTACGCACCTCACTCATTTCCTAATGGATAATCCCGCTTAAAATTGAACATATAACTAGAAACCATGATGCATAGGACAATAAAATTGTACAGGTGAAATCTACTCGAATTGTAGGGTTACCTGGTAGCTTGGGTTGCCAAGATTAGAGGGTAATGGCTGGGAGACACGCTTAGTAGCCTGGATAGCCTTCACAATGGACTGATCAAAAGCTGCTTTTTGTGAAGACTTAATAATTCTGTTGTAAATGATGCTACCGTCAGGCTTGATTGTCACACTCATTTGAGCCACCAGAGGATTTTCGTTCGAGGGCTTCATCCAATTGCTTTTTACGGACTTTATGATGAGCGCGTTGTACCAGTCAGCTGTGTTTGAGCGAGCTGAATCAGAGTAAGCTGTTTGACCTAAAACGCTATGGAGTCGTTTTTGAATATCCTGCTTAGAACTTTGGCTCAACCGCGTCACAACAGGGCTAGGCTTCAGTGGTTCTTTTGATCTTGTTACTATCTTGGTGCTGATATTCGGCTGTGGCTTTTTAGCGGCCTGAGTAGGTTCCGATTTTTTATTCGCAGGCTCAACAGGATTAACAACCTTTTGAGCTACTTTAGGTTTGGGTGGAGCGGCTATCTCTCTAACAACTCGATTCGAAGGTGAAGCTGGCTTAGCAATATGCTGGTTGGTAACAGGTTTTTGATACCGTTGGACTGGTGAAGGTACTTGAACGGCTTCTAATCCTTCTAAATCTACAAGCTCTATGAACTGAAATTCTTGCTTTTCCTGATGGGGTATTTTGAAAGCAAAGAGTAAGAAAAGCAATATTACCATATGAGCGGCGGTCACAAGGCCAAAGCGTCTCCAAAAAAATAAGTCTGGCGTCTTTGTCATGATTGATCTGGCAGAGTTGCTAATCCGACTTTTATATCGGCTTTTCTGACGGCATCGAAGACATAGACGATCGCTTCGTACTTCGTATTCATATCTGCCCTCAGAGAAATAACCGCACGAGGGTTTTGATTCTTCAAATTCAGCAATGCTGTTTCGAGTGCCGCCTTAGTGAGTAGCTTCTTATCTAGTAAAATCTGCCCTGACTTATTGATTGAAAGAAAATGAACATCCTTTGTGTCAATGGGATCTGCAGTTGAAGCTTTGGGAAGTTCGACCTCCATCTGCTGCTCGATAAGTGGCGTTGCTATCATAAAAATAATAAGCAAAGTAAAGGCCAAGTCTATCAGGGGAGTAACATTCAGATCATTAACAATGTCCCTTTTGTATCTATCTGAAAAACGCTTCATTCTTCTAAAATTTTCTCTGACTAAATTGATGCTCAAAAAGATTAGCGCATTCTACAGAAAAATTCTCCATTTCTACTGTTAGCTTACGAATCGTGTTTAATAGAAAGTTGTATCCAAACATGGCCGGAATAGCCACAAGTAGTCCTGCTATGGTCGTTAGCAATGCCCCCGAAACACCTGGAGCAAGCACTTGTAGACTAGAGTTACCGGCTTGTGCCACATCCGTAAAAGCATCCATCACTCCCCAAACGGTTCCGAGCAACCCTAAAAAAGGCGCACCACTAACAACCGTGGCTAGCAGAATAAGCTGTGATTCAATTTTAAGTGCCTCCTCGCTCACTGCTTGCTCCAGAGAAGATCGGACTGCCTTCATCGCTTCCGGGGTAACATGGCTAGCACGTTCCAATCTAGACTCAAAGGTTTCGTCTATCTCACTAGATCCTAACAAGTGAAAACATAGCTCAGATGCTGCTTGGCGAAAGATAGCTGCTAACGGCGAAGGCTCGTAGTGTCTCTTGCTATTGAATAGAAGTAATGGACGCTTAGCGGACCTAAACCTATTAAGAAAAATTCTGTTTTGCTTTTGCGCAGTTGTAATAAAAGAGAATTTTACGACCATAACAGTCCAAGAAAAAAGAGAGGCCATAAAGAGGATAAGGATAATAAATTTTCCCGCTAAATTGGAGTTCTCAAAAGCATACAAAGGTCCTGATATAGAGAGAAGATTCAGCGAGCTGACGACTATCGTGTTAAACATTCTCAATATCATTGTAAACCTAAGTTCATTCGTCAATGCTGAGCAGTATTTCAGCCAAGAAAGCTTGAGATTGACTATTAGTATTATGGATCTATCTTGTAATTAGGGAACACACAGCCATGGAACACGAACCGGATCCTGAAAAACTAAAGCTGAAACCTAGCGAAATCAATACCACTACAGGTCGTATTATCATACCAGATATCAATCCTGACGCCGCACCTAACAAGAAGAGTCAAACCAAGCCATTGGCTATCCCACAAAATGTTAACTATGACCCCAATCGGGCTCCTTACACCCATGCTCCTGGATCGTGGCGACCTCCCACAGCGACTGCATCCAAGCTATCTCAAGTTCCTACCACTCCTCCTCCCCTTAAACCACAGCCAAACTCCAATCAAGGCACACAACTCTTATTAGGAGGAGTCATTGTCGTCTCTGTCTTTCTTGGAGCTTGCCTCGTCATGCTTTGGAAGTCTAATGAGGAACTAAAGACTCAGCTCAATGAGGTTTCTAAGCAACTTGCCGTTGTTGATACCTTCAGCAAAGGTCAAACTGTGAGAATGTCTGACATCAATAAGTCTGTAAAGGAGGTGAAGATAGAAGTTGGCAAAATGAAGAAAAATGCGGTGCGACAAGAAGTGTTACTTTCTGAGCTGACACAGAATCAAGCTGCACTGGCTGGCTCATTCGACAGCCTCGTCATCGAGGACCCTATTGACCCTGCAGCTATCCAAGAAACTGCCGCCACCAATATTCAGCAAATTCCACCAGTTGTCGTGATTCCCGAGCCTGAATTAGAACCCGAATCACAAAATAGTACCGAGCCATTAGAGCCTTTTCAGTCCTTTGAGTAGCACACTGCAGCTATTCTTTCTTTTTCTTAAAAATCTCTAAAGGATTAAAGCCCTTCACTTTGTCTTTTAACACTTCCGCAATGAGATAATCCATTTTCACCTTAGGTTGCTCAGTTGTGCCAACCATCTCAAACGGAATAATAGCGCCATTACGATCATTTTTTTTAAAAACATTTCTTGCTATTTCAGGGATACCAGCAGCTATCGCCTCATTTGTATTGAGCACCCAACTACTCTTTACTTCTTTATCGTAATGAACTCTAAGGCTCCCCTTTAAATCTAGGTTGTCATTCATTAACTCAAAATCATTTGCGGTAATGCTTCCATTTTCTAAGAGAAACGCATTCTCTCCTCGCAGTGCCTTGATTACTTTAAGCTCCCGAATGATTCGCGCATCATTATTCATGGGAAAGGTCGGAAAGACAACTTTAGCTGTTGTATCCGAAAGTTCTATATGACCGCTTCCATTAAGTGATTTAGCGGTAGGGGTAAAGTTCCCAGATGCTAGTAATTCTAAAGATACCACGCCACTGAAGCGCTCAGAATAACCAAGCTTTGGAAGCAAGTGCTCAATTTTCGCCTCACTTAACTTGATGGATAAGTCATGAATACCGTGGTCACCTGTCAGGCTTTCTTTTCCTGAAAGCACTAAATCACCGCCACCAAATACTGCTTCTAGGTTCTCAACAACAAGTGTGTCTTTCCTAAGTTGCGCACTGCTTTCAAGATCAATCAAAGTCATTTGCCCAATTTCAGCTTGCGGAGATTTAAAACGAATCTTCAGATGAAAATTCTCATGTGAGCTCAGGTGCGGACGTTCTATCTCCAAATCACAATTTGCTAAGTTCAAATCATATCCACTCAGATCGTGAACGACTACCTTTGCATTTACTGCAGAAAAGCGCTCAATATCAAGCTTTGTCCATAGCCTTTCTTGTAGTCCAGACGACAAGTGATACTGGATAGTGCTATCGTGCGTTTGAATCTCTGTAATATCTAGTTTACCCAGAAGAACTGGCCAAAGCGCAAAAGAAATATCCAGTTGCTTTGTCTCTAGGCTCTGGAAATTTCTGGTATCTGCGGGTGTACTATATTTGAAGTCATAAAAAGTTAGTCTCAAAGGCGTTCCCTTGATAGATGAAAAAGAAGCCGTTCCGCCATCACTATTATGACTAATGAGGGAAATAAGCCATCCACGCAATGGAGTAGAGCCCAACAAGAAGCCAGAGTTATAGAAAGCTAGCACCCCAATACCTAAAATAACCATGCATGCCGTCGTTAAGATGAGAAGCTTAGCGAGCGGACTAAGTGCTTTAACTGTTTTAAGTTGAGCGCGCAAATTCGACGGTTTCATGGCCTTCATAGTCTTTTACTATCAAAGACACCCGAATCAATAGGTCAATGCTACAATAATGATGTCAGATAACTAGAAACCGAGCTACTTGCTCAGAGGCCCGAATCAGAGCATCTTAGTAATTAATGTGGCCATGTTGCTAGAGGTCTTCATTTTTCTGGTAGCTCATCTACCTCTGAAAACTGCAGTCCATGACTCGAATTCTAATGTCATTCTCAGTCGTGTAGCGCATTTTTCTAGCATTAGCACCTTCTTCCATACTGAATATGACAGTAGCAGAACCTCCCGGTCATTAAATAATGTTTTCGAATTGCACTTTAAATTCTCCATCAAATACCTTGAACGTTGCTCGTCCATCTCACTTGACAATTTCTGGCCTAACTCGTCCACATATGTCTTTTGAATCTCCGCAATATCTTCAACATGATATACTGTTTGCCTAGTAGATGGATCTTGCATGGATAAAACAGCACATTATCCACAATGCCTTATTTATCGCCGTCGCTGAATCACCAAGAATAGAATCTATTCGCTCTGCTTGTTCTTCCGATAATTGAAGATAGTCAATCAAAGCCTCATGGAACTCCTTCTCTTCTGACAATTCCCCCATTTTTTCTTTCTGAGTTCCAAGTTGAAGTAAGAGTTCTTGTTCCTTTTCTTTAAACTCTGCCATGGACTTGTCGACACTCGACTTACCTGAGCCTGCTGTTTTTCTTATTTGGCTTACTTTCATGACTAACATCGTATAAGCTAGCTCTCGCAAATCCGGATATCCATAGTTGTCCAAACTGTCCATTGCCTGCTTGAGCAAATGGAGGATTCATGCCATCACTACCGGTAGTAGTAACTATATTTTTTGTCTGTATGCTATAGTAGAGAATACAGATGCTGCTGAAAGCAGCATAATTAATAGACCTATTTTTTATTCATTGTTTTTCTTTCTTTAGGGTTAGTATTTTAGTAGCGCTCACCGTTATTCCAATATAACGCCGATACTTGTCACTATTTTTACACCAAAGAATCTTCTCATCTAAATGGATAATTATCTCACATCCACAGATGTAATACAGGCCTCGCAATAGTCATCTCTTATTTGCATTAATGGATATGAAATAATTATTATGTATCTATTCATGATAATCTCAAAATATGAGCCAATGTTCTTCACATAAATGTCACTTAATCGTAACGGCTAAGAATCTTAAGTTGCTTTAGGTTATAGCGTGGGTTTGAACCCAACTGAATAAAAGTTAAAAAACAAACCAATTGTGAATACAACATATATGACAAAATACTTAATCAAGAATCTAAGAATTCTTACCGGTGCGTTTATCGCACTTCTAACGACAGGCTTGGAGCCTGCCTTTGCACAAACTACGCTGCAAATACTACATGCCTCTGATTTAGAAGGTGGTGTTGATGCGGTCAAAGATGCGCCTAACTTTGCTGCTGTCGTTGAATCACTAGAAACTGATGCTACTACTCATGGTTATGATTCAATCATCTTATCTGCTGGTGATAATTACATCCCAGGGCCATTTTTTGGCGCAGCTGGTGACCGCTCTTTGCGCGACATCTTCCAAACAGTATACCAGAACTTTTTCGATGAGCGTGCGCTGACTAACGTCCGCGAATCTCCGGGAAGAGCTGACATCACGATCATGAATCTCATTGGATTTGATGCTTCTGCGTTAGGTAACCATGAGTTCGATGCTGGAACAAGCACCATAGAGAGTATCATTGGCTCTGATATCCGTGGCGCCACTCTTGGTGATGTTCGTTGGCTCGGAGCGCAATTCCCCTACCTATCTAGCAACCTAGATTTCTCAGGAGACGGTGAACTCTCAGATCTCTTTACTACTGATGTATTAGAGAGCACAGAATTTATCTCTACACCATCAGACTTAACTGCTGCAACTAATACACCTAAACTTGCTCCCGCAACAATCATTGTAAGAGGTGCTGAGAATTATGGTGTAATCGGCGTAACAACACCACTACTTGCAACTATATCTTCACCTGGTCTAACTACGATTCTGGAACCAGGAGCTGGCACTAATGACATGGCTGCTTTAGCTTCTATCGTCCAGCCTGTAGTGGATGCCATGACATCTGCCGGCATCAACAAAATCATTGTCGTATCTCACTTACAACAAATCGCCCTTGAAAAAGAACTTCTAGGGTTACTAGAGAATGTTGATATTATTATCGCTGGAGGATCTGACACACTTCAAGCAGACGGAACGGATATTTTGCGTTCAGGAGATGTTGCCGATGAAACATACCCTTACATTGGATCTGACAAGAATGGAACTCCTGGTGCTATTGTCAGCACAGACGGTGAGTACAGCTATGTTGGACGCCTAGTTGTTGATTTTGATGCTACAGGTGTCATTGACCCTCTAAGCATTGACCCAATCGTTAATGGCGCATATGCCACTGATGACAGTGGAGTCATCAGCTTATGGGGTGACCTGGTCGCGCCGTTCACACCGGGTACAAAGGGCGCAGCAGTAAAAGTGGTCGCAGACGCAGTTGCAGCCGTTGTAAATGCTAAGGATGGAATCGTTTATGGAAAAACAGCCGTCTTCATTGAAGGACGCCGTAATTTCGTGCGAACTGAAGAAACGAATATGGGTAACTTAACAGCTGATGCCAACTTAACTAAAGCTCAAAGCATTGATCCATCCGTTTTGCTATCATTCAAAAACGGTGGAGGCATTCGCGCTGAGATCGGCTCTATTGATGGAACTACAGGGGAGCTCCTTCCAACTGAAGCTAACCCAAGTGCTGGCAAACTAGCAGGAGATATCTCTCAGCTAGACATTGAAAATACTCTAAGATTCAACAACACGCTGAAACTCGTTACACTTCCTGCTCAAAGTCTTATCGATATCCTAGAGCATGGTGTAGCAGATAGTCACCCAGGTAATACACCTGGAAGATTCCCACAAATAAGTGGCCTTTCATTCAGCTTTGACCCATTAGCTCCAGTAGGAAGAAGAGTAGTCACAGCGGCGATTAAAGACCTAGAAGGAAATACGCTTGATGTTCTTCTTGAGGATGGAATTTTGCAAGGTGACCCTACACGCCCTATTCGTTTAGTTACTCTAAACTTCCTTGTGGACTTCATGGGTGACGGATATGACTTCCTCACTACTGGAACAGACATCATAGATCTAATAGACTCCCTTGGAGTAGTTGGTGAACAACAGGCTCTTGCTGAATACCTAATAGCGAATTACTCCGTTGAGCCATTTGATATTGCAGAGACAGCTGTTGGCCAAGATAGCCGCATCCAGAACCTACTCTTCCGTAGTGACAGCGTGGCATGGCCTCCAGTTGTTCCTAAGAAAAGTGCAATCCAGCTCGTTAAGATTGGTTCTTACGCAACTGGAATCTTTGATGAAGGTGCTGCGGAAATTACAGCTTTTGATGCTGCCTCACAACGCACATTCGTTGTAAATGCCAATTCAGCAACTGTAGATATTCTAGACATGAGTGATGTCACATCACCAACACCAATCGGGCAAATTGATATTCAAGCACTCTTCGGAAGCGAAGATGTTGAAACATCTCCAAACAGTGTAGCAGTATCCTATGGACTTGTTGCTGTAGCAGTTCAGCGCAATGCTACTGATGAGTTAGAAACTCCATTAAAGGGCATTGTAGCATTCTTCGATGTAGACGGTAATTTATTAACCACAGCAATTGCTGGGTTCTTACCAGACATGATCACTTTCACCCCTGATTCCAGATATGTGCTAGTGGCTAATGAGGGCGAACCTACCGATGACTATAGCATCGACCCAGAGGGATCTGTTAGCATTTTGTTAATGAGGCCTACCTATTTTTCACTCCTTATCAATAGATGGCTAGAAAGGTTCGGTAGACCTAGTCGTCCAATTCGCTCACCATTTGTAAGAACAGCTTCTTTTGATGCTTTCAATGATAGTGAGAAAAAGCTGAGGAAGGACGGAGTTCGCATCTTTGGCCCTGGAGCTAGTGTTGCTCAAGATTTAGAACCTGAATACATCACGGTATCTGGTGATTCTAAAACAGCCTTTGTGGCGCTTCAGGAGAACAATGCTTTAGCAATTATCGATATTCCATCAGCTACGGTAAAAAGCATTGATGCTTTTGGCCTTAAAGACTGGAATCAATCCGCATTGGATCCTTCAAACAGAGATGACACCATTAATATACAACCTTGGCCTGTTCTCGGGATGTATCAGCCTGATGCTATTGCGTCATTCGATAAGAATGGAAATACCTTCATCCTAACTGCTAATGAAGGCGATGCCAGAGACTATGATGGCTTTAGCGAAGAGGAGCGTGGTAATGATCTAACACTAGATCCTACCATTTTCCCTGACGCTGCTGATCTTCAAGAGGACGAGCAGCTGGGACGCATCAATGTTACAACCGCTGCAGGTGACACAGATGGCGACGGTGATTTCGATGAAATCCATACATATGGTGCTCGCTCTTTCTCAATCTGGAAAGTTAAGAAGAACGTCGATAAGATTAAGTTACTCTACGACAGTGGTTCTGAATTTGAATGCATTACCGCATCTCTAATACCTGCAGACTTCAATTCAACTAACGATGAAAACGGTTCTTTTGACAACCGTAGTGATGACAAAGGACCAGAACCGGAAGGCATAGCCGTAGGAAAGGTAAATGACCGTAACTATGCTTTCATTGGTCTAGAAAGAGTTGGTGGGATCATGGTTTATGACATCACCAAGCATAAGAATCCCGTGTTTGTTCAATACATTAACACTCGTGATTTCAATGGAGATGCCGAGGCTGGCACTGCTGGCGATCTCGCCCCCGAAGGAATAGAATTTATTCCAGCTACTGACAGCCCAACTGGCACGCCTCTTCTTGTGGTGGCTTACGAGGTCAGTGGAACTGTTGCTATTTTTGAAATTCAATAAATTCTAATTGTTGATTGATATTTGAGGGGCCTGCCTAGTGCAGGCCTCTTTTTATATTACAAAGTTACTTTTTGTCGGCATTATTGAGAATAAAGTTACGGACTTCTCTAGATGTCCTTTCCCAGTCGGACGTAAGACCTGTCGAATTTGCTGCAGCAAATATTGGAGCTGTTAACAATCCACCAGCAATAAGCCCGGGTTGCGCATTAGAACCACCTGTCGTTCTAAAGGATACAGCTGGCTTGGTCTTGGATTTCGCAAGATTGTAAATTTTCACAAGTGCTTCAACTTTTGTTCCACCAGCACCAAACCCTATACCCATGCGCAATGCACGACTTCCCTGGTTAATTTTTTTAAATTCACCCTTTACTAGCATACCAGAGCCAGGCAACGACTTTGGTGTGTTAGATGTAGGAGCAATCTCACGAAAACGCTCAACCATCATAAATTGTAATTCGGCACTAGCATTCTTTTTAAAATCAGATAACTCGCTCCCACTGCGATCTACATCCCAAATTCCTTTTGCTGTATCAAATTGGCTGACATAGATCTTTTTTGGATACTCGAGTTGCGAATAATACTCGACTGTTTTGTCGTCAACTTTTACAGAAGCACAACTGGATATGAGAAGTACCCCGGTTAGGAATAAAAAAGTATTTTTTATTTTCATAAACTTGCAATTTTTCGATTAACCATTAAACAAGAGTCTCGTTTCTTGAAGTGCCAGGCTCATTGATTAGTATCTGATTGACATATTTAGTTAAAAATTAGTTAAAGGCAAATTTTTAGCGTTATATATTTAGTTAAATTTTTGATATTCATTAAATCCAGGTAGATATAAACACCTATTGTAATCACATGTTAAATTTAGAATAAAATACCGATGTTAGTACTTGAGAATTTGGCCGAGCTAGTTGGCAAATACAGCGAAGATTTAAAGTCAGAAGTTGCCAGTTTTAAAATCAGGCAGCAATCATTTGACGCTTCTAAGACCCAAATGATGGGCGTAGTTAATCTCTCTGCAGATTCCTGGTACCGTGAGAGTGTCTGCCTCTCAATAGATCAAGCGATCCAGAGAGGAAAAAGACTAGCTATTGAAGGAGCTTTAATCATAGATGTAGGGGCAGAGTCCACCATCCTAAATGCAGAAAGAGTTAGCTCTGAAGCTCAATCGTCCCAACTGGTTCCAGTGATACAAGAATTAAATGAAGCAGGAATCTTAGTATCTGTAGAAACTTATCACGACGCGGTCACTAAAGCATGTTTAAATTCAGGCGCAGCAGTGCTAAATCTAACTTCCTCAGTGGGCGATGAATCCCTGTTTAAAACGCTATCTGATTACGAAGCGGGAGTCATCATCTGCTACGTTCAAGGTGAACATGTCCGGTCAGTCAATGATTTCATTCTCTCGGACGACCACACAGATGTGCTTTACGATTATTTTGCGAAGCAAATTGAATTGGCCACTAAGTGTGGAGTAGAGCGAATATGGATAGATCCTGGCTTAGGATTTTACTACGCCAATCTACAAGATGGAAAGAAACGTATACAATATCAGATGAAAACTTTTCTAGAAACCTTTCGCCTTCGAAAGCTAGGTTGGCCAGTATGTCATGCCCTTCCACATGCCTTTGATTTCTTTGGAGAAGAAGTACGCACTGCGGAATCATTCTTTGCTGTATTAGCTCTTTTAGGTAAAACCAATTTGTTGCGCACTCATGAGGTAGCAAAAGTGAAAGCAGTATTAGAATCTATGGAGTGCTATTAACGACTAAGATTGGAGTCGAAGGTAAAATTTTTATGGGTGACCCGAAAAAACAGGTAGCTCTTATCACCGGAGCAGGAGGCGGATTAGGTCGCGCTATCGCAACTGATTTAGCCAAGATTAATTTTGAAATAGGCGTGCATTACTACCGCAATAAAGAAGGGGCCTTTATAACAAAAAGAATCCTAGAAGACCTGGGCACTAAGGCCCATGTGCTTGAGGCGGATTTAACAAAGCCTGAGGAAGCCATTCGCCTTGTTCATGAACTGACCGACAATTTTGGTAGGTTGGATCTACTAGTGAATAACTCTGGCGTCTATCATATGAAAACGCTTTCAGATTTAAGTTTTTCCGAATGGCAGGAAGGAATTCATTCCACAGCCACTACGACCTTCCTCATGACCCAAAACTGCCTCCCACTTTTACGCCAGTCTAATAATGGACGAATCATTAATATTGGAGATTCCAGCTGTGACCGTATCGGTGCACGCAACTTATCCATAAGTTATCACATAGGCAAAACGGGCGTCTTGATGCTAACAAAATCATTCGCTCAGGAGGAAGCCAAGCAAGGAGTAACCGTTAATATGGTCTCACCTGGTTGTCTAGAAAATAGTATAGACAACCCAGACCCTACCAAGATTCCTGCAGGCAAATTGGGGGCCTTTGAGGATATCACGGAAGCCATTCGTTTCCTGATTAAGCCTGAGGCAGGCTATATTACTGGATCTAATATCATAGCAAGCGGTGGTTGGAATCTACGCTAGTAGCCAATCAAAACATGAACGGATGATGTTATACAAGTTGCACGAGATGCCTAAAAGCTTGAGCTATAAGAAAACGAGATTCGACGATGATGTGCCCCAAGGCGAGCACCCTCCAGCAGACTCTATGCTTCTTAGAGCCAAGAACTTGCGCAGATCTTTGAGTTTCCACGCCACCACTCAGTAAAGTCAAACAAGTATAACTGGATCACCATAAAATGTATAGCTAGTTGCATCAACAATTTTAAGATCCAATAGCTGCCCCTTATGGCGCTCATCCCCTTCAAAAACGACAATCTTATTGGTGCGGGTGCGTCCTGAAAGCCGCTCTTTTTTTGTTTTACTTGGGCCTTCCACTAATACCTCTACCGTTTCGCCAATAGCCTCTTGGGCTCGTCGTTGAGCGATTTCTTCCATAACCGCTAAAAGATCTTTATTCCGCTCCATTTTCGTTTCTTCAGCAACCTTTTCATCCATGAGCGCTGCAGGCGTATCCTTACGCTCTGAGTAGCGAAAGATAAAAGCATTATCAAACTGCACATCTTCAACCAACTTGCGAGTTTCCAAATAATCTTGTTCTGTCTCACCAGGAAATCCTACGATTATGTCGGTAGTAATCGCGATGTGAGGACAAACCTCTCGCATTTCATTAACTAATTCTCGATAGCGATTTGCACTGTACCCTCTGTGCATTTTTTTGAGCAAACGATCACTTCCAGACTGAAGGGGTAAATGAATATGCTCACACAACTTGCTAAGGTTTCCAAAGGCTTGAACAAGATCCTTTTTATACCCGATGGGATGTGGAGAGGTGAATCTGATCCGGTCTAACCCTTCTACTTCTTGTAAAGCATATAAGAGTTGCACAAAAGGCGAACGACCCTCTCTGCGTTCAAACTCATTTCTTCCGTAAAGGTTAACAATTTGGCCAAGCAAGGTGACTTCACGCACCCCCTTGGAAACCAACTTTTTTGTTTCATCTACAATTTCCTGGATAGGCCGAGACCGCTCACTGCCTCTGGTGTATGGAACTATACAAAACGTACATTTCATATTGCACCCCTGCATGATGGAAACAAATGCTGTTACTTGAGTATCTTTGTGCGCATGATCTCTTATCATATTCTGAGAACCTGCTTCTGCTTCAATATCAACAATGGCCTTTTGAGACTGGCAAAGGTCGTCCATATTTGGCTGCTGAATACCTATCAGTCTATCTACATAATCAGCTACTCGATGATACTTTTGGGTGCCTACTACTAAATCTAAGCCAGGCAAGCGCTTAATAAGCTCATTTCCTCTGCTCTGAGCCATGCAACCCATAAATCCTAGAAGCACCTGTGGATTCCGTCTTTTATGAGAGTTCTGAATGACTTCCATTTTGTTAATGGCTTTTTGCTCAGCCATGTCTCGCACCGAGCAAGTATTTAGCAGTACCACATCAGCCTGTTCAACTTGAGAGGCCAAAGTATAGCCGCGCGATTGAAGCTGCTGAGCTACTTGCTCAGAGTCACGCTCATTCATCTGACATCCATAGGTTTTAATATAGACAGAAGGCATATGACATCTCCTCAATAGAAAAATCGTAATTATAGTGACAATAGTTGGAATGCAAAGAAATTATCACATGACTCAATAAGACTAGTGATCTCTACACATAGTTGCTAAAAAGAGGAAAGAAATGTCCCTAGAAGCTAAAACAGAATTACGCGTCAAGCTCAAGAGCCAACTCAGTAATATTCCTAAGGAGAATAAAGCAGCTCTATCAGGCTCAATCCTTAATCATTTCATAACTTCTAAATTATGGGCTCAAACCAGTCACATCATGATCTTTGCACCTTTACCCTCAGAACCCGATTTATTGCATTTGCTACCACTTGCTTATCAAACAGGTAAGACTATCTATCTACCTAGAGTTGATGGGAATCATTTGAAGTCTTATAAAATTAGCGATGCATCTGAACTCAAAAACAGCACTTTGGGAGTCAGAGAGCCTGATCCTGCTTTACATGAGGAATTAAACCCACTAGCCATAGATATCGTGATAACGCCAGGGCTCGCCTTTGATCACTCCGGAATGCGCCTAGGCAAAGGAGCTGGCTACTATGATCGCTTTTTCAGTGAGTCTCGGCATCCTCTTAAAATTGGTTGCTTTTATGAATGCCAACTTGTGGAATCAGTTCCTGCCGAAAAGCATGATGTTGCTATGGATTATTTATTATCAGAAAAAGGTCTTCGAAAAACTGACTGTGATCATCATTACACTAGTAAGGTGCCGTATTAACATATGAATGGTGATCACGGTCATGAGGTCATGCTCAGCCTTACTGCGGCTATTTCTCTTGGAGTTTTCTTAATTGTTCTGGCTCGCATTCTTAAACAGCCGGGGATTATTCTACTTTTAGTAGGCGGAGTTATTCTTGGCCCAGAGATTCTTGGCATTGTTCAGCCGGAAGCCTTAGATGAAGTTTTGCCTACCCTTGTTTCTTTAGCAGTTGGCATCATTCTTTTCGAGGGCGGGCTCACTCTAGATCTAAAAGGATTTGAACGCGGATCTAAAGTAATCCAAAGGTTGCTTACAATTGGAGTGCTAGTCACCTGGTTCGGATCTACTTTATGTGTCTGGAGATTATTTCAGACGGACCTGTCATTTGCGTTTTTAGCAGGGAGCATGATCATTGTAACTGGTCCAACAGTCATTGTGCCCCTGCTGCGCAGGATTCATGTAAACGACAAGCTACACCATATACTTCATTGGGAAAGTGTGCTAATCGATCCCATTGGGGTATTCATAGCTATTTTATGTTTTGAATGGGTAGTAGGACAGCAGGGGGGAATGGCCGTAACCAACTTCTTTATTCGAGTCTTGGTAGGGATGGCTGTCGGCTTACTAGGAGGGGTTATTATTTATTCCTGTTTAAAGAAAAAGTGGATTCCAGAGTCCATGCACAATGTTTTTATCCTAGGCTCTGCTGTATTTGTATTTGGAATAACTGAACGAATCATCGAGGAAGGGGGCCTTTTGGCTGTAACTGTGGCAGGCTTTTGGGTCGGATGGAGACACCCTGTAGATCTAAAGCAAATCAAACAATTCAAAGCAGAGATTACGGATTTACTTATTGCAGTTCTCTTTGTTTTATTAGTCGCGCGATTAGAGTTGGAGGATTTTCAGAGATTCGGATGGGCTGGAGTCATATTACTTATCCTGGTGATGTTTGTTGTAAGGCCCTTGAATATTTTTGTCAGCACATGGGGCTCAGACTTAAAAACAAAGGAAAAGCTTTTCCTATCCTGGATTGCTCCAAGAGGTATAGTCGCCGCCTCCATGGCTTCTCTATTTGCGATTGCTATGGAAAAGCAGGGAAAAGAAAGTGAAGCTGCCTTACTGGAAATTTTTATCTATGGAGTAATCGGAGGAACCGTTTTGCTCCAAGGCATAACCGCAGGGCCACTAGCTACTCTATTGGACGTTAGACGCAAGCACCCTTCCGGGTGGTTAATTGTCGGTGCCCATGGACTGGCGAGAGGAATCGCAAAATTTCTTAAGAAAGAGAGCGATAAACATGTTGTCTTGATGGACACCAATACAAGAATGGTTTCTCGAGCCCAGAGGGACGAGTTAACTGCCCTCTGTGAAAATGCTCTGGAAGTTCGACTCCTCGAAGAAAAACCAGATTTGCACTCCGTAGGACATATCCTAGCATTAACCGACAATGCGGAACTCAATGCGCTCTTGTCTCAAAAATGGCGCAGACAGCTCGGCTCCGAATCTCAAATACTGCGTTGGAGCCCCCGACGAGCAGACCAAGAAGAGGTCATGAACGAGGATGTGGAGGAAGAGATTTTTTGTCCGGAGCTGGCCTCCCCCTCAGTTATTTCTAGTGAGATAGCGGCCGCTGAAAGCCACCTAGAGAGAGTCGTTGTTCATAAAAACTCAAGGAATTTTGAGGGTAGGGTATTAGCTATGATAAGAAAGGGTGATGTCTTTATGTCACCAGATTTCAGTAAGAAAATTGAAAAAAGACCTGGGGATATTCTTTTGCTTCTCAAACGTTCCGGTGGTTATTTATGGCGTAGCCTTGAAAATGGCAAGATTGTTGAAAAGGCTGTTGGCAACTTAGCAGACTTGTACCATGTCCTCGTATCGGATGTTGTTGAGCTATACCCATCTGTATCTGCAGAAAAGCTACTCGAACAACTAAAAGAGCACGACAAGGTATTTCCACCAGCCATGGGTCGTGGAGTCGCGGTTCCTCACGTTTACAGTGCTGGGCTGAGACGTCGAATGTGCATTCTGGCTCGTTTAATTGACGGGATAACATTAGAGGGACAAAAAGAAAACATAAGATTAGTCTTCTTCGTTCTGAGTCCTTCAGGCGATCCGGAAGGACACTTAACCACTTTAGCGGAAATCGCTCGTTTTTGCGCCGATGAGGGTAATCGTAAGGCCCTTTTAAATGCCAGTAGCCCAGGCGCTATGAAGACACTCATTAAAAGAAAAATGCAGTTTAGTACCTAGAGACTGCTCCAGAATTTTTGAAATGATCTCAAGATATCTTTCCGTAACAACCATTGGCAAACTGTTTCCCAAAACAAGCCTGTTGATGCAAAGTGGTATAGAATCAGCTAATCACAAGTAGATTATGAATTGGGCAGCTCTTATTAAAACAGCTAGAAAGTTTTGGGCACAAGCACCTTATATGGTTACCAGTTCCCTACTGGGTCTAGTAGCTGGATTTACTGCTGTTGGCTTTCACCAGGCCATGCACTTCATTTTTGACATCTCAATCTTTCGAATGGCTGAAAGCGGATGGTCTATGTGGCAATTTGCCTGGGGGAGCTTGGCTGTTATTCTCTCTTGCACCCTTATTTCAGGCTGGCTACTAAAGCGCTTTGCGCCAGATGCTGCAGGTAGTGGGATCCCTCAATTAAAGGTCGCTTTTTGGAAAGATTTTGGCTACGTCCCTCTTAAGACAGTCATTGTAAAGTTCGTAGCAGGTGCTTTAACCGTCGGGGGCGGAGTAAGTCTTGGACGAGAAGGACCTACGGTGCATATAGCCGGTGGTTTAGCATCATGGGTGAGTGGTTGGCTTGGCGTTGCCAAACAAAAGCGTCGGAGTGCTGCAGCTGCGGGCGCAGCCTCCGGACTTGCCGCTGCCTTTAACACGCCTCTAGCAGCAATTACCTTTGTCTTGGAGGAAATAGTAGGCGACTTAAACAGCCGATTTCTAGGAGGCGTACTCTTGGCTTCTGTTATGGGGGCTTTGGTCACACATGCATTTCTTGGAAAGCAACCCGCATTTATTATTGAGCATATTGATAACGTCACATGGGCTAGTTACCTAGCAACACCTCTGGTTGCAGCGGTAGCCGCATTACTAGGACTAGAATTTCAGAGACTCTGTTTGTCGATCCGTAAAGCTAATCGTAAAATCAAGTGGCTACCTGATTGGCTAAAGCCCTCTATTGGCGGATTTGTCACTTGGGTCTGCGGCATCATCATATTCCTTAACTTACATAGGCTTGGTGTCTTTAGCATGGGTTACTTAGATTTAACAGAAGCATTAAGAGGGGATACATTATGGACTGTTGCACTCGCTTTATTAGCAGCCAAATTTGTAGCAACAGCTCTATCTTATGGAACTGGAAATTGTGGAGGTATTTTTGCCCCAACATTATTTTTAGGTGGAATGTGCGGTGCAGCTATGGGGGGCGTACTAAAAAACATTTTACCTATCACCGAGAGTGGTCTAACTGTTTTAGCAATTGTGGGTATGTGTGCTTGTTTTGGAGCGGTAGTAAGAGCCCCAATTACTGCCATCCTTATGCTATTTGAAATGACCCACGAATTTCTCCTCATCCCACCTTTAATGCTAGCCACACTATTTAGCCAAATCATAGCCAGGATGCGGTTAAAAAATAATTTTTATGAAGCTGTGATTGAACAAGATGGCCATGACCTAAAGCATATGGTTCCACCCAGAGACATAAGGCAGTGGCAACAGCGAACAGTTGCATCTGCTGCTAGCTTCGACCCTATAGTCATCACAAGCTTGGAATGGAATCATGTCAGCAAAATATTCAAGAAATACCCCCACAATAGATTTCCCGTGATAATAAACGGTAAGGTTAAGGGTATTTTGCGCCGGCAAGAAGCAGAAATTGCATATCAGGAGGGCCGTATACCGGACGTATTACCGCTAGTTTGGACTAGCTCAAGAGAAACTTTTGGAGAGTTGCAAAGTAAACTTATTCAGGCAGCATGTGATCTTGCCATTGTTGGAGATGAAGATAATAACCATCTGATTGGGGTCATTACCCTTCACGACTTATTACGTGACCAACAAGCTTTGTTAGAAAGAGCTGAGTAAGATTACCTATGTTATTACTTAAGGTTAGGCACCATAAATTGTTACTACAATTTGCTGACGGAATAATCGGCATGTTGGCTTTACTTTGTGCTTATTTGCTCAGAGCGGGACTCAATGATTATCTATCCTTCATGGAGTTAAACTCAGTTGGCGAGATAGAAAGATATTGGATCTTTTTCCCTATTATATTCTTTGTGCTACCTACCTGTTTATCTCGCCTTAACTTTTATCACGTCTCGATGAGTCATGACAACCAACAGACTCTCAATCTTTCTACACAAGCGGCTATTATTACCTTTTTATGCTTAGTTGTTTTTCAATATCTGACAAAGGAACCTTTAAGTCGTTTGATCTTTGCATTCTTCGTGCCTATTTGTGCTATTTATATTACTGCCAGGGAATCCGTCAGTTATGCGTTGCGACACAAGCTCAGAGGTCAGGACCTTCACAATCTTGCCGTCATCACCGACCGCCCCGGTGAGACAGAGTGGCAATCACATTTAGAGCACAACCCTCAACTCGGTTTTAAACTAGACCGTGAGCTTCGCATGGACGACCTAAGCTTGCATCATTTTGTAGAGTTATTACATGATCGCTCGATCAACTTGGTCATTTTTGATTTACGGAACGGATCTTTAGAAAAAATGTCTGAATTAATTAGAGCTTGTGAAGAAGAAGGTATTGAAGCCTGGCTAGCTGGCGATTTTTTTCAACCGCGGATCGCTAGAGCCACCGTCGACTATTTTGGACCAAAGCCCTTACTTATTTTTCGATCTACACCCGATAGCTCTTTTCAGTTATTAGCTAAAGAACTGATCGACAGAGTTGGTGCAACTATTATCTTGACAGTCCTTTCGCCTCTATTACTTGCTGTGGCCTTGGCAGTTCGATGGACTTCTGAGGGACCTGTTTTATTTCGTCAAAAGAGAAGTGGAATACACGGCCAACCATTCACCATGTATAAATTCCGCTCCATGGTTACAAATGCTGACCAAAAGAAAATAGAATTAGAGCAGCTTAATGAAATGAGTGGTCCCGTCTTTAAAATAACCAATGATCCTCGAGTGACTCCTATCGGTACTTTTATACGCAAATGGAGCTTAGATGAGTTACCTCAGTTATTAAATGTAGTTAGGGGAGAAATGAGCCTCGTTGGTCCAAGACCATTACCCACTCATGAAACCCTAGCTATCACTGAGAATGAGCAACGGCGCAGACTTAGCATGAAGCCCGGTATTACTTGTTTATGGCAAATCAGTGGACGAAGTAATTTGACAGACTTCCGCGAGTGGGTGGAGCTTGATCTTAAGTATATAGACAATTGGTCTCTGGCACTTGACCTTAGGATATTGATTATGACTCCGTGGGTCGTTTTATTTGCTAAGGGAGCAAAGTAACGAAGCTTCTCTAATAAAATGTGAGTGTGTTAAAGCCACTATTAATTGATCAACTGCCCGATACCTGGGACTTGCCCATAGGCCCTCGCTTTCGTCGCAAACAATTATCCGATTGGGTATTTAAAAAAAGGGCAAATAGCTTTGAAGCAATGACTAACTTGCCCGAGCAGTGGCGCAAATGTCTGTGTGAAAAATATAGAATTAAAAGTATAGAGCTTCTTCGGAAACAAGGTTCAAAAGACACCACCAGAAAGTATCTCTGGAAGCTTGCTGAAGGGGACTATGTGGAGAGCGTTTTGATCCCTGCCTCTCCAGCACTCTATGGAGATAAGGCAGATCGATTCACACTATGTGTCTCTAGCCAAGTTGGCTGCGCCTATGGTTGTAAGTTTTGCGCCAGCGGATTAGAGGGTTGGAAGCGGAACCTTAGTGCAGGTGAAATCGTTAGTCAAATCATGGAAACGGAAAAGGAGTCTGCTGAACGCATAAGTAATTTGGTTTTCATGGGTATGGGAGAACCTATGGCTAATTTTGAGAATCTCATGCTAGCAATAGATATGATTAATTCAGACTGGGGTCTCAATATCGGTGCTAGGAAGATTACCATCTCCACAAGTGGGCTTGTGCCTAAAATTCGCGCTCTAGCAGACCAAGAAAGGCAAATACGATTAGCAATCTCACTTCATGGCGCTTCAGACAACGTTCGTGACAGTATCATGCCAATCAACCGGAAATATCCTATTAGTAAATTGTTAGAGGCGTGCAGCTATTTTTGCTCGAAAAAGAAGCAGATGATTACCTTTGAATATATTCTGATCAAAGGAATTAACGATCACTTTGACCAAGCTGCTTTACTTGCAAAAAAATTGAAAGGCATAAGGTCTAAAATAAATCTCATTCCCTATAATAAAGTAGCAGGGTTGCCTTGGGAGAGACCCGAAAAATCTCACTCCCAAGAGTTCGCTCACATACTTGCTCGAGGTGGAATTAAAGCCACCTTAAGGCTCGAAAAAGGCCATGATATCGACGCCGCTTGCGGCCAGCTAAGACTCAAAGAAATCTCATAGCTACAGATTTAGCGGCAACCACAACCAGTACCACAGCCACATGAAAAATCATCTGCTTCAGGCAAACGACCAAGCTCATAAGTTTTCGCGATATGCTGCATCACCGTTTGCTGTATGCTATGGATATGGGATTGAGCATCCATAAATGGCTTGCAAATGGGATGAGCTTGAGCCTTTTCGCGAAGCACATCATAAGCGGAAGTTTTGTCCTCTGGAAGCTGGTAGCCTTGGGACTGCATTTGACGAAGCTCCGCACCTAAATCAGTTAGCTCAGATAAAAGGTCTTGGGCCTCTTCGTCCTCCGAAAAAGAACTAATGGCTTCATTGAATTCAGAAAACTCAGGTTGATCCATGATTCCCTGGCATAAATCAACTAGCTTGTCTTTAATATTCTTATCTTCGATTACGGCAGCCATACATACATGTTGCCTTAAGTTAGTATTTTGTCAAATAGCGGCACTAGGAGTCGCCTAGTCTATTTTACCTAAGGTTGTGCTCGCGCTTTCTAATCTTTTGGAATATCAAGAACCTGCCCTTCTCTAATGAGATCGGAACTTAATTCATTAGCTTTTTTTAAATTCTCTAGACTCACTCCGTATTCTTGGGCTATTTTCCAGAGTGAATCTCCTCTCTGCACAATATGCATCTTCTCCGGAGCGGATTTTTGTGAACTTGCCTTAGGCTCTTCAGCTAAGTTCCTATCACTGCCAAGCACCTCGACCTCATCCCTCTCACCGTTTAAAGCAGCTAGGTGGCTACTCCAGTCATACAAAGGAACACTCACTCCCCCCATCTCGTTAATAAGACGCTTACAATTCTCTTTCCATGATGCAAGATTAGGGGGGCCAAAGGGTGTATTACGACTTTTTGGAAAAACCAAATAAGTAACCGTTAGATCACTAACAGCCCTTGTAGCACCAGAGCTTTGAGGATTAATTGTTTGGCATATCAATAAGGAAGCCTCGCCTATTTTAGTATTTGGACCTAAATCACCCACGATAGCTGGGTAAACTTGGCTGTCATAAATCACCACCGCATAATCACCGACTTGAGGAGCATAAGCATTCTTTTTATAAGCCGACCAATAGGTAGGCACCACTATAAAGGGATCTATAGAGGCGACAAGGGAGCTACGATATTTCAGATTCTTTACCCATGACCTCATTTTTTTAGCTTTCGCTGCTAGCCTCTTTTTTTCATCACTTGAAAAAGTTTTTTGCTTTAAATCAGCAGCTATTTGATTGATCTCATCCTGATAGATTTGGTGAAGGGGGTGGAGATTTTTGCTTCGCTTTGCCCAAGAATAAGCAGTAAAGGGCTGAAAATATCTTGATGTTTGATCCCAATCATCGGACCTATCCCCATCTGTGCCATCTGTCACAACATCCATCTCAGATTGTATAAGCAAAGCTTTGCGCCCCGTTAGCTTGGACTCCAGTTCAAGAACCGTTTCGCAGTCGAAAAAATTATGCCTCGTTGGTATACGAATGAAATTGTCTAAATGATATTCTAAATTGTTAACCTTTCGGTCATATAGGCTGTAATAAAATGGAGAAACCTCTGCAGAATGAAGAAGTGCCTCCAATTGCGGGATGACTTCATCTATCTTAGGGCTTACTTCTCTTAGATCAAACAGTGTAGTATTGGGAGAAGGGACTTGAACATTGAGTTGAAGATCTAACAAATAGCTTTCATCCCGCTCGCGCTCACGGGAAGCAATGTCACCTTCTTCAGTTTTAATGTGGTTCTTGAGTTTTATACCATTGAAGAGTGTTGATAATGAAGTGGTGTCTGTGGGGAAAAATTTCTCAGGTAATGGTGGAAGTAGCTCCTCTGCTGGTTTGGGTTTAGGTTTTTGCTTCTTGAGACCTAACTCTCTTGCCAACTTCTTGGAGTAAGGTGCCAAGGATGGTGCTGCTAAAAAGAGGCCTACACACGATGCTATATTGAAAAATACTAAGACGATAATTACTCTGGTCCTACTCATTTAACTACCCATAATCAAGCAGCACCCAACTTAGATGCCCAAGGGCCCCTGCAGCAACCTAAAAGCGTGACTTTGAGCCTAATAGGAATACAAACTGTGCTTAAGAATTCAGTCACCCACCTCTGCCCATAAGACCCTCAGCACTTCGTTAGTATTCAGAGGATCATTCCGGGCACACGCACTAGTCTCTTAGAGTTATTATTGACTACATTTGTAGCAACCGAAAAGAGTCAGGTTGCCCTGCTTACTACAAGAACTTGTTAGCCTTCATTACTCTTTACTATTTACTTCGAGCTGGAAGCTGTAATTTCACCGTATGCATTGATGCAATAGAGCTCATTGAATCAGAAGCATCTGGCGGAAAATATTCTCTGACAGTTCCCCACTGTGAATCACCTACTGGACAACAAAATGTGTCATGGCTGATTTGCTTATTCATCAGCATCGTTGATACGACCTCTTTTTTCAAAGGTCCCTCGGCTTTTTCATCTATGATGAGATAATAGTAGTTAGATTCAGTGATCATTACGCAACCAATCCTTCATATTACTATTAGACTCTAAGCCAAAATTTGCAAGCTTAGACCTGTTAAAATGAAATTCCTAACTCTTAGGACCTCTACTCATCAAGTAGTTCATTTGGATCCTTTTTGAGCTCCCAACTAAGCCTGTATTGTTTAGTTAAATCCATAAAATCTAAGTCCGAGATTGTTCTAAAATAGGTAATAGACTTTTCAAATTCAGGTGCCTCATCCCAAAGCCTAGGGGTGATGTTGTCGGTGCAAGCGGCACAGGCCCAAATAATTCTAGTAGCCGACTCTACAGCTTGACAGCTCTCACGTAAGCCAGAAATCAACATCGTATCACTCTGGTTAGGCATCAGTTTAGAAGGAGGCAATACCGGTTGAATCAATTCTGAGACTCTTTTAAAAGTAGATTGAGTAATTGAACAATAAGAGTGCTCTAGGACATGAGCCTCAAACCGAGCAAGGGCAGGTACATCTTTACATTCCATAACTTACAAGAAACACTACTTTACTTAGAACATGTTGGAGAAATTTTAGAAGGAAATACTGGGCGATATAAGTTGTTATAACTCACCTCGAAGAGTACTACAGCAAGCCTACTCGACTACTTACGCATAAGCAACTAATAGAGAGAATCTCTTGATACTGACCCGAGGGGCTGACTCATAGTAAAGCCTAAGTGCTCGCTTCTGATATTTGCCCTTGTCACACTCCTTTCGAGTTTTAACTCTCTTTTAAATTGTTCTCCTTTTAAAATCTCCGAACACATTTACTATGACAATTTGTAGGATTAATTGCAATAAGTTAGGAAATGCCAGAACTAGCAGAAGTAGAATACTATAGAAAAAAATGGGACCCTGGCATAGGGGAGACTATTCAACATATCCTCGTGAACCATAATTCTGCTGTTTTTAAAAAATTTAAAGCATTACCTTCCCTTAATAGCCTGGTTGGCAAAAAACTTATTAGTTCTCAATGCCACGGCAAGCAAATGCTATTTATTCTATCCAAGGGCACATGGTTATCGATTCACTTAGGAATGACCGGCAACCTACGCGCTGCAAATCTAGAAGAGCCAAGAGAGAAACATGATCATCTGGTCCTTCTCCTTGAAAAAAGAAGTCTCATTTTCTCCGACCCAAGGACATTTGGACAGATTAAATGGGGCAGTCAGTCGAATAGCAATGGCATACCGACATGGTGGCAGGACTTGCCTCCAACCATCTTGTCCGAGGACTTTAATCTAGAACGACTGGTCATTGCTACGAAACGTCATAAAAAGTGCAACGTGAAGGCGCTATTGCTGAAACAAGAGTACTTTCCAGGAATTGGAAACTGGATGGCGGACGAGATTTTATGGCAGACGAAAATTCACCCGAAACGTTTGTCCATGCAACTGACCAAGCAAGAACTTCATGATATATTAAAAAAATGCCGCAGCATCTCTAGAGTAGCTATGAGAATCATAGGAACAAACTGGGGAGACCTACCGAATGACTGGCTATTTAATCACCGCTGGAAAGATGGTGGAAGATGTCCAATAGACGGCACACCCTTAATTCGAGAAAAAATTAGCGGAAGGACCACATGTTATTGTCCCTTCTGCCAAAACCGTTAAGTCAACTTAGTACATGTTCTCTGCTTCAGCAACAACACGCTCACCATCAACAATAAAACGGATCATCATAGGACTACAACATACCTCACAATCATAATCCCACTCTGTAGGACATTCTGCAGGTGAAGGACCAGGCAAAGAAAAAACCTCGAAACAGTGAGGGCAAGTCACTTCACAAACTCCCTCCGGTTGCATTACAAAAGCTTAAATAAAAATTGTTTTTACGTAAAGCTACAACTAATAAGTTCTACTCGATGAATACCAAAAAAATCATTACCCATTCAGGAAGCGCCCATAAAGATGACTTTCTTGCATGCTGTGTGCTTCTCGCTAGCCATCCCGTTCCAATTGAGAGAGGAGAACCCACTAGTAAGGATCTTCATGATGAACGAATCTATGTTCTGGATATAGGCCACGAACATAAGCCAGAACTTCTTAATTTCGACCACCATCAATTCTCCAAAAATAGTTCCCCTACTTGTTCCCTATCGTTGGTTCTCAAGCATCTCGGTTTATATGAAGACGCTAAAGATTTCTGTGAATGGTTAGAGCCCGCAGAATGGCTCGATTGTAGAGGACCAAAAGAAACAGCAGAATGGCTTGGCACCCCACATGATGTGATCACTAAACTTAATTCCCCTATCGACATGACACTACTCCGCCGCTTTGCTGCAGAGACATGGCATGAACCCGGAAGTGCTATTTGGGAAATCATGCGTATGATTGGTGAAGACCTAATAAATTATATCCAATGCCTTACACAAAGACTAATCTTCATTGAACAACACGCAGAGCTTTGGCCGGCTGAGCTTCAGAATGAAAACAACTCAAAAGAATTTCTTTTCTTGCCCAGAACAAGTCCTCTACCTGCTGAGCCATCAATGGGGCTAGGAAAATTTATCCAAAGAAAAGGCTTGGATAAACAAGTTATTGGCCTTGTTTACCCCGACAGAAGAGGAGAAGGTTACGGGCTTTCCAGACATAATGATTGCCTATCTTTGGATTTTACACGTGTCGCAAATGAGTCAGACGTCCACTTTGCACATGCTCGCGGATTTGTTGCTAAAACATCTGCTCTGGAAAAAGACCGATTAAAAGAGCTCATGCAAATGGCACTCCTCAAACTGGATTCAAAGCCTAGTTAAGATGTAGTCATTGCATAATACCATAAATTATGAAATAAATGACTATGGCTAAAAATCTCATCATCGTTCACGGATACTCTGATGGCTACATGCAAAAGAATAATTCCTTCGCAAAATTAAAAAAATTCCTCGTCAAGAATCAATGCTATGCCAGTAGCAATATCCGTTTCGTAGAATATTCCAGCCTTGATGACCAAGCTACTTTTGAGGATTTTGCCGACAAACTAGACTCTGATTACGAGAAATACTTTAAAGGAAAGCGGGTCGATGTTCTTTGCCATAGCACCGGCTCTTTAGTTACCCGCGCCTGGCTTAACATGCGCAGGAAAAGGCAGCGTGCTCTAGAACTTGATCTTGATATTCCTGTTCACAGATTATTTCTTTTTGCCCCGGCAAATTTTGGCTCTGATCTAGCACGTATGGGACAATCCTTTCTAGGAAAGATTAAAAGCACCTTCTTGAGCAAAAGCGCACATCGCAAAGAATTTGGCGAATCCGGAAAGATTGTCTTACAGGGCTTGGAGCCTGCAAGTCCTTACCAATGGGATTTATCTATGCAAGACCTGCACGATGAAACCTACTTCGGGCCCAATGACGACTCCGAACAAGTATGTCTGCCTTTCGTTTTCGCTGCCGGCAATGGCTATGGAGGAATTCAAGCAACGCTTATGAAGGCCAGGAATAAACCAGGCACTGATGGGGTTATCAGAATCCCGGGAACATCCATCAATTCAAGGAAGTGCACACTTGCTTTCCAAGATAAAGGCCCCATCCTCCAGTGGGCAGAGGAAAAGAAACACGCCAGCATGCCAATGTGCGTTTTTCAAGGTTTTAACCACGGTTCCATTATTAATGTAGATGACGCGGATTTTTTAAAGCCTGATGGCCCTGGGACACTTCTATTAGCTGCTTTAAAAGTTAATACCCTCAAACAATATCAAAATCGTATGCCAGCCCTCTTTCACCAAGCTCAAGAAGCTAATGACGCTAGAGCTAAAGACGAATACAAAGACGTCTATCAACAGTTCTTCTTTAAGGTTCGCGATGATGTCGGCTTTGACATCAACGATTTCTTTTTAGATTTCCAAGTGGAACTTCCCGAGGGCACCCAAGACCCCCGTAATCGCCAAAAGAATTACCTCAATAAGTTATTCGATGAAAAATTCGAACGAAGATTTACGAATCATTCTCAAGATAGATCACTACGCGTCATGCTCATTAACTTGCGTGAATTAAATGATGTGATGAAGGAAATTAAAAAAGCTAAAGCAAAGTTAAAGCTAGTGGTAAATGCTGCCAAACCATATAACGAGGTTAGCTATGCACAGGGTGAATTTGTAGTTTTCGATTCTCTGGAGCGAAAAGGCAAGAATCCTTCTTTTTTATTCCCCAATACAACTACTATGCTTGAGATCGTACTCAACCGGCAGCCAAGCGATAAAATACTTCAAATTAGAAGAATGTAGTTGATATCCGTCAGTGCTAGAGCCTCTCGGCATTGCGAATAGACCAAACTTCCGGAAGAAGCACCACAATCGATATGGTCATTAAAAATATGCTCATATAAGCAATTTGATTCAACGGCACATACGAAGCCATTAATACAGCAATCAATGGCGCTACAAAAGCCCTACAACCTGTCAAAAAGGTATGAACACTCATGTAGTCGGCAACATGGTTTTTGGGAGCAATCTTCGTCACCCATAAGCTCCAAGCAATATCACCTCCGCTAAAAGCAGCACCTAGCAGAATCGCTCCGATGATAAACCCCAAAAAATTATCCATGAGAAAAAAGCAGCCATGCGAACTAATAAAAAATACATTGATAAGAATGCGGAGCATAAAGATATTCATCTTATCAAATAACTTACCCCAGGCAAAACTCAGTGAAAGCTGAGTAACCGGAGTAATAACAGTGACCACCAAGCTAATCATTCCTATTGAATAAGCATGCCCATAGACTTCCTCCGCCAACAATTTGACCCTTAATGGCAACATCATCAGGTTACCGAAACCAATAAACATCCAGCTTAAGCTCAATATAAGAAAGGCTCGATCACTCCTCAGGAAACTCAAAGCATGAAAAGGATTTAAACTGCTTTCTTTGCTTACTATTGGAACCACCTCGCATGACGGCACACGAGACAGCAAGCAAGCAGAAATAAAAGCAGCTAATGAAAGCACAATCAGAAAATAAGGCGTATAATTAATATCTACAGTAAGTAAGGCTCCTGCAAAATAGGCAAAAAGAGCTGTTGCCCCGACTTTAATCATTGAGGACCACGCAAATAGTTGGCCTCGTTTCTTTGCGGGGTAGTTCTGCTGATAAATCTCTGTTAGTAAGGGGATCGTCAAGGTCACACAATTGATACCCAACAAAATAAAAATTGTAAAAAGCAGTAAGTTTGTCGAATGAGGAGCAAATGACCCCAGACCAGCAACCAGAAAGGATGCAGACATAGAATAGACCAGAAAGGCCGCCCCTTTTGCTGGCGACCAATTTAACCGACGAATCATAGCCACACTAAATGGACTCAAGAACAAACCTATAGCCCAAGTGGTTGCTAGTAATCCTTGAATGAGATTATTTGCGCCGAAATAACGAATGGCAATAACAAGAATGAAACTCAAATGCAGAGTCTCAATCATGCCCGCAGATAATGCGCGCCATCGTTCATAAAAGAAAGTTACTCTCTGTCGCTCCATCTGCTCCATGAACTCAAGGTTAGAGAAGAGGGTGCAATATGAAAGAAATCAGATCCTACCCACATCTACCATATCAAACAGAATAGTCTTATCCCCAGCCCACTATGGTCCTGCCAACAGCAATGATATGCTTTATCCCATGTATTCAATTTTTCTCAGGTAATCCCGTTTGACTTTTAGCAGCAACTTTCAAGAGAGCCTGAACATTTGCGTGCACTTGCGCATCAGAGATTCCCTCTAATTTGCCAAGCTTCCTTCATTTAACTCTCGTAAGAAATAAATGAAAAAGAGTAGAAAACTTTTCAGCTGCTTCTTCTTATTACTCTAATATGGTACCTAATTTTCGATTCATGGGATAATAATACCGGATGATTCTGTTTGAATGATTTGCGTAATGGAAGCTGTTCCGGCCTCAATTGTAACGACTAGGATACTTAATTCTACACTAGGTGTTAGGCAAAAAAATGAAACAGCACCATTCGCATCTGTTTCAAGTGACAGACTATTAGTTAAGCCGGCCCCTCTATTAGTTTCTGAAATCGAATTTCCCACCGTGGTAATACTCACGGGTGCATCACTTAGTTGTTCACCGGCACTGGTAGTAATAGTAAAATTTAAGAAGACAAAGCTATTTAATGATTGATCCACCAAAGGGTTAGGTCGGCTTCCCGCAATTGTTGGTTGTTCCCCGTTATAGTAATCCGTAGGATCTGTATGATTAGTAATCTCGGATCCATCATCTACGCCATCATTATCCGTATCACGATCATTAGGCTTTGTTGGTAGACCATAGAGCAGTTTGATCCCAATCAACTCTTCCCATAGATCTAATCCGTCACTATCATTATCAGGAGATCCTCCCAATCCTATCACTGACCAGAACCTCCTCATTTCAAGATCAATATCTTGTGAGGGTATAAGAGAAACCGTGGTACCAGAACCGCGGGCTATCAGCGGGGGAGACTCACTTACCCAGCTATCAATTGCCAGATCAAGGGAATATAAAATTTCATACTCGATAGCCTGCTCTGTATCAATGTCTAAAACGAAACGCGGTCCCGTCGTGTCAGTCTCCAGTCTAATACCAAACCACCCCTCACCAGGACTATCTGGATCACCCGGATCTGTTCCGAGCAAGGCTTCCTCTTCAAACAAATAACCATCATTGTCTAAATCAGATCCTACAGCATGTCCTGGGTAAATCTTTTCATAGATATCGCTCACTCCATTGAGGGGCGATGTATCAATCGAGTAAAGCTTGGAGCAAACAAATGCCATAGCAACCCATAGAGCGAAAAATCTAAACTTAATAAGATGCATAACTTCCCTTTAAACTAGAAATAGAATAAGATCTTTATTCATTTTATTGAATACAATAAACATCAATCATGATGAATTCTATAAATTGATACAACCAAAATTAGAAGATGTCATCTCCGAAGAAACCCGCCTGCAGAAGCTTCAGTTTTGAGAAGGAGTGCGGAAGAAAAAGGGACTTTTCAGTCTAAGTAAAAAAGCCAAAGAGATAGGGTTCGACATTAACCATAAGGAGCGATACTTAAAGAGATGTTATCAACCTCTAGTCTGTCATAGACTCCTGGATCGGGGGATAAAGCGAGGTTTGTTACCTATGCAACTGTTGATAATCAAGGGCTTACGACTAAATTTTTGCAAAAATTCCTACTTTCCTAAGCTCCCAAGTCGACGTAAATTATAATCATGACTAAGCAAGTTTTTCAAAACGCTTTTCAAGATGTGATGTCTGAAGTTCAAGATGACTGTTCTGTCGATGAGTTTTTATATCGCATAGAAACTCGACTTGCTGTTGAGGAAGGTCTTGAACAAATCGACAATGGAGAAGTCATCTCCCTAGAAGACGTCAAGAAAGAATGGAATCTACCCCGCACGAAATAATCTTATCGAAACGGGCTAAGCAAGATGTTGAAGACATTAGTCTTTATATCGAGCATCGAGACAGCCTCTATGCTGCTGAACAGTTCAAAGTCGACTTTGTTATCGAAGTAGAAAAGAACTTAAAGAATTTCCCTGAAGTCCATAAGCAATATGAAGCTATTCCCCAAGTCCACTATTTTGTCTTTAAAAAGAACTACCTCATATTCCATTCGACCAGAGGCAACAATGTCTATGTGATTACTGTTCGGCATGGGGCAAAGGATCAAAACAAAGGCTTCACTAAGTCTCTTGCTAGACTCAAGCGAGAAGCTTTGAGAAGTGGATAAAGTATCACTACTGCCTCGGATGAAACTTCCTATGAGTTTCCTTTAAGTCAGTGATGGTGAGACGGAGATAAACTTCAGTGATGGTTAAGGCTCGGTGGCCGAGAAGTTCTTGAACATGTTTAGGACTTGCGTTGACACTGCAGCTAGCTTAGAAAATTTTTAACTTTTTCACAGTCTGTCCAAGGAGCTGGCCTAAGTTATATCCCTTTTGAAAATTTGGATGATTAATTCTAAAATGACTTGGCAATTCTCTATTAATTAAATGAACCGGATATCCAATGTTATATCGAGTAGGCCATTCGACATTCATTTGATCACATATTTTTCTGAGCACTGCACAAGCTTCTACAGGAAACATGGTATCTTCACATGGTAATGAAATCATAAACTGACTAAGCAGCTTTAACTTGGGACTCCTTCTTAACCTCAGATGATATCCCTCCTTAGAGAAAGTCTTATACAAAGCCTCTAAGTTCTCTCGACCCACATCGGTGACTCGGATGTTCATACCGATGATTGGTGGCTTTGTTTTAAGTATTTTTTTATAACATGGAATAATGACGTGCGACTTATTAATCTCTACTTATGCAAACTCTTTATTAGGCAGAACTTGAGCTATGTATCGCAAATGTTCCTGTAAATCTTCTAGCCCTAAATCCTGAAACAATACAGGAAAATACCTCATTTTAGCCAATATCAAACCAATCAAAAACAGAACTCAAATCTATGTCAGGCCACTCAAGCCATGATAAATCAATATCTGGCAACTGAAATGTTCCATCAGCTAAAGCAAATAAAGCCTCAGTTTTCATTTTTGTGTAATCGCAAACTTCACCGCTTGCTTCATGAATAGCAGCAAATGTAATTGGGTCGGTAAATATACAATACGCCCAACATATCCAATCGATGTCATAGGCGAGACGCTTACAACTAGTGTGTATTTGATCCTGTGTATAATATTTCTTCTTACCATGATGGGATACTAAATCTTTACCCACAGCACTGAGGAATTTTTTCTTATCATTAGGGGATATGCTACATGCCATAGTCTAATATTCCTCATCCTTCTTTATTGAATGCAAGACACAGAAGTAAAGGCTAGTGCAGAAGACTCCGCAACCACCCAATAAGATTCCATAAAATATCTTTGAATTAGAAGTAATGACCTCGGTAGCCGAAGGCATATACTTGCCACCAGCGTGAGAAATAGCGAATGGTTCTTGAATAGACACCATAGCAATGCCAGTTAATAGAAAAAATATACCTAAATATAACAATCCTATCGGGTTATTAGACTTCTTCTTATTCACAGTCGATTTCATTGACTCTGATATAATAGGTTCTGCCTAGCCAGTCATCTATTATAAAAGCTCGTATGCTTTGTAATAGATGATTTCATTTAAAATCAGGATGCTTAGCCTTGGCCTCACGTTCCTTCTGTTCTTTAAGCGTCAGCTCCTTATGTTTCTCAAAAATTTCTTCAGCACTCATATCAGAATTAAGTGTGATAGAGACACACTGACCATCTTCACTTACTTCAACAATGTCACCTATAGCTTTTTCCCTGTCGAATAACTCATTTTGATCCATGAGTTCCTCCTGTCCTTCCGAATAATCATTTCCTGACAAACCTTCTCGTATCCCTTGCCCATGATTCATTCGGTGCTACTTTGTGCGGCTCGTATGCTTTTTCTCTATTTTATGAAATCATTTCAGATCTGGTTCCTGAACCATCTCTCTACTCAAGTTCAAATCGTCATCCAACGCCATCCCAAAATCTCATCAACCCGAAGCCAGAAAATAGTTTCTTGCCGAAATCTGCTTCCATTACCAACGCGAAATAATTTTTCGGAGGCACAAGTAAGCAAACTGTCACTCTGTAATTGATTCAACATTATTTTTTAAATACAGATTCCTTTATGCCAAAAATTTTAGATAAATCTAATGCATTATTCCCACAATCATTTGTGACCTCTAGGCTAGCTCCCATTGAAACTAAAGCATCTATAGCATCCATACTTTGCTGTTCAATTGCCTCATGTAAAGGAGTATAACCTTCTTCACCTTTTACATCTAATTCCACTACATTAGCCAGTATCTTGATTGCTTTTGAATCATTCCAAATCGCAGCTATGTGCAGAGGTGTATTACCAAGAGCACTCTTAGAATTAGGAGAAATATCTTTTAATTCACCGAACTCAGGTAAAGCCTTAACTTTATTGAGAAACTCTTTAAGATAACTATCTATCATTTGCCTCCGGGAGGACAAACACAGTTCTCCTCTATCCATTTTACTAGCTTGTTAGCAGCTTTCAAATAATTCTCAATTTCTCGCAAATGAGGTCCATCTAGCTGTCCAAACCATTTTTCAGCGTAAGACCTTCTCATGCTTGCACAGTCTCTGTTCCTCTGCAATAACCATCTCGCAATGTCACATGGATCAGTTAAATTTGGGGGAGGCTGTTCAGTGCACCGTCTTTTATATGCTCTACGTTCATTTGCTTGTTCAGCCTTTCTATTGGCTTCATTTAGCATGTAAATGATTGCCCCAGTTGCTAAACCACCAACAATCGTCCCTCCTAAACCAACAGCAATGGGTGCTGCGAATCTCCCATCTCTATCAAAGTAATTAATTGGATTACTAGCAACATATCCATAAAGCCCAGGGCCTTCCGGTAACATCTCCGCATTAGGTAAAGGATCTCTTGATATCCACCTTCCGGTCTTGGCGTCATAGGCTCTGTATTGAGCGAGGTGGAGGCCGGAGGGTTGATGGTAGTAATGACCGGTATACAGAAAATCACTATCGCTAAGGCTTCCGCTAAGCGCGGTTACATTTCCATAAGGATCGTAGTCGTATCTGGCTAAAACGGTTACGCCATCCTCAGCAATGACTTCACGAATCGATCCTTATGGAAATGTAACCGCGCTTAGCGGAAGCCTTAGCGATAGTGATTTTCTGTATACCGGTCATTACTACCATCAACCCTCCGGC